>NZ_KB235930.1:1825894-2125894 GCF_000332295.1 Fortiea contorta PCC 7126
AATGGCTACCAATGAATCAACAATCTGCACTCGCATTGCTGCTTGTTCTTCAGGGTTATAGATATTGAGCAGGCGATTAATTGCTCCCAAAGTATTTTTGGTATGGAGCGTACCTAAAACCAAATGACCAGTTTGGGCTGCTTTCAATGCGGTATCCACAGTCAAGCGATCGCGCATTTCCCCAATTAAAATTACATCTGGATCTTCCCGCAACACCGACCGTAAAGCATGATGAAATTCATCAGTATGTAAACCCACTTCTCGCTGACTAATTAAGCATTTTTGGGAAGGATGAATATACTCAATTGGGTCTTCAATAGTCACGATATGTTTTGCTGTTGTCTCGTTCAGATGGCGAATCATCGCCGCCAGAGTCGTTGATTTTCCTGAGCCAGTCGGGCCCGTAACTAAAATTAATCCCTGTTTTTTATTAACAATTTCTTTTAAAATAGTCGGTAATTCCAACTCATCAATAGTAGGGACATCCAGCGTAATTAACCGCAGCACCATTGCGCCGCCAGTTAAAGTTTCAAAACAGTTGACACGACAACGCAAAAATCCAGGATAGACAATCGCCGTATCTAATTCTTTAGTTTCTGCAAACCGCACTCTTGCAGCCGCAGAAAGCACTTCACCCAAATAAGCCTCAAAAATTGTTGGTGTCACAACTTCTGTAGCTTGATAAATCTGCATTTCACCCTGAATTCTGAATCTAGGCAATTCGCCCACACGAATATGAATATCAGAGGCTTTTTTTAGATGAGCATCACGCACCATTTGTTGTATGGAAATCGGCTTTTTTTGTCGTTGAACTAACTTTTCTGGTGGCGGCGGTGGTAAGGGTGGTAATTTGGAAACTGGAAACTGGAATGTAAAATGTTCGTCCATAGTGCTACCTCTGGAAAATATCAAATAAAAGAAAATGAGAAACTAGACTAATATCAATTTCATCAATAAATCAAATACTGGAGATATAAATATTTACGTCTCTTTTGAATTAGTATGAAATTGTTGAGTTATATTTTTAGGTTTTTGTTAATTAGTTCTGCGTTAGTCAACCGTAAACTCACTTAGACTATTAATCTACAACTTACTTAAGTAATTATTTGATGATCAAGCGGCGCTTCATCAATTCTTTAGTAAAATCCTCAGCCACTGTGAATTTATGACATAGTTGGGCTAGAAAAGAAATTATGAAAATAATTACACCCTTGATCAACTGGTTAGAAAACCGTGCTTGTGCTCCTGCATACAGCGGCTGGGTATTAATAGGCATAGCTATTGCTTTTTTTGGGGCAGGAATTAATACAATGGCGGGTTGGTTGTATGCTATCAGCGGCGTCAGTTTTGCCTTGTTGGGAATAGCCGCTTACCTACCACCACGATCGCTTTTAGGATTAGTTGTCAAACGCCGCCCCATCGCGCCAGTCACCGCTGGAGAGCAATTAACAATAGAATTGGAAATCTGCAATCAAACACAGCAACCTGTGAGCTTACTGCAAGTCACAGACCTACTCCCTTTCGTGTTAGGAAACCCCGTACAGCAATCCATAGACACAATTCTCCCCAATTGCAAATATCACTGGGTGTACCATTTCCCCACCCAACGCCGAGGAGTCTATCGCTGGCACACAGTAGAATTAGGCAGTGGTGCTCCTTTAGGATTATTTTGGTGTCGTCGCCAGCGTGAGGCTGCAGCGACAGCGATCGTCTACCCTACCGTCTTACCCTTGACTCATTGTCCCCTCATAGATGAAATGGGCACAGAAGACAGCGCTAACAGCGATCCGCGTGGTCGCCCCTTACAAACAGCCACAACCGGACTAGTGCGATCGCTACGCCCTTACCGCATCGGCGACCCCACACGCTTGATTCATTGGCGTAGCAGCGCTCGCTACGGAGAATTAAGAGTACGAGAATTAGAAATGATTACAAGTGGGCAAGAAATCATTATTGCCCTTGATAGTGGCGGAAACTGGGAATCGGAGAGCTTTGAACAAGCAGCGATCGCCGCCGCTTCCATGTATTTTTACGCACAAAAGCAACAAACGTTTGTAAAACTTTGGACAGCATCCACAGGCTTAATTAGAGGCGATCGCTTAGTTAAAGAAACCCTAGCAGCCACCACAATCTTAGAAGATACCGTCGCCACCCTTCCAGAAAACTACCCCCTGATTTGGCTCACACAAAACCCCTCCAGCCTGCGTGCCTTACCTGTAGGTAGCCGCTGGGTACTATGGCAGAATATGGAAACAGGGTTAGGCAACTGGGAATACCCAGGAATCATTTTGTCAGCCAAACAAGAACTACAGCCCCAATTACAAAAACCACTCAGTTAATCGACAATACAAATTTCATGTATTGGAAATACCAATAGTTGCTGAGAAGTTAAGTTTCTTTAAATCCTGAAATTATCTGATTCCCATAAGCTAGACATACAAGCCTTTGAGCAAATCTCAGTTAATTTTAGTCGCCCATGTTGGGGAAATACCCCCAGTAATAGCTTAGTGAGGCTGAGGTACAATGCAAAGAAATATTTAAATTATGAGCCGCCGACCTAATGATCTCATCAGAAGCTAACACAAAATCCAGCGATAAAAGCCTAGAGGCAATGCGGCATTTTTCCGAACAATACGCCAAGCGCACTGGAACCTACTTCTGTTCTGAACCTTCCGTCACCGCAGTCGTCATTGAAGGACTAGCCAAACATAAAGACGAACTGGGCGCGCCTTTGTGCCCCTGTCGCCATTACGAAGACAAAGAAGCAGAAGTCAGCGCTGCATATTGGAACTGTCCCTGTGTGCCCATGCGAGAACGCAAAGAATGTCACTGTATGCTGTTTCTCACCACAGATAACGAATTTGCTGGAGACAAACAAGAAATTCCCCTAGAAACAATCAAACAAGTGCGGGAAACCATGGGATGAGTGAAATCATGCCCCAAGAGTTTTGGCAAGGTGTAGAACAGTTTAACACTGGACAGTTTTACGCCTGTCACGACACCTTAGAAGCCTTGTGGATTGAAGCAATTGAGCCAGATAAAACTTTTTATCAAGGCATTCTCCAAATTGCTGTAGCTCTTTACCACCTGAGCAACCATAACTGGCGAGGAGCCGTAATCTTATTAGGGGAAGGTAGCAATCGCCTCCGCCGTTACCCATCGAGTTACGGCGGTATTAATTTAGAAGATTTTCTGTACCAAAGCTGGACATTATTAAAGGCGTTGCAGGAAGTAGGGCCAGATGACATACCTACTGCTAGACTGAATGACAAAGCCTTACCGCAGATTACACTCATTCAAGATGAACAAATAGAGTCTTAGTTTTAACAAACCCCTTCTGAGTAGGGAATAGAAAACACAGAACAAGCAGAACAAACAATTTGCACCAACCCAGTTAATAGCGAAACCTTGCAGTTGACGTAGGCGTCAATACCGTCAACCATTAATTATCCTAATTATTCCAGAATGTATTTTTCATCTCTGGATAAAGTACTGGAGATAATTAAAATACAACCTCAAATCCAGAATTTGAAATTTTTATGGTTTCCTGCGAACAATTACCAAAAGCACGGTTGCAACGCTGTGCTTTAGCCTTAATGCTACCAGCTGCACTCTTGGGTGCTTTATCCCTATCGCCCCAAGTACAAACCGCTACTGCACAAACATCAGGCGGAAATCGCCCACTAACTATCCGCGCAGATGTACAGGAATATGACGCCAAAAGCCAAGTAGTGACAGCTCGTGGTAATGTGCAAATGTTGTATCCAGCTCGTCAACTGCAAGCAACAGCCGCCCAAGCTCAATATTTTACTAAAGATCGTCGCATCGACTTCAGCGGTAACGTTTATATCTTGCAACAGGGTGGTAATAGCATCAGAGCAGAAAAAGTAACTTATTTAATTGACGAAGGGCGATTTGTCGCTTTACCCCAGTCCAACCGCCAAGTTGAATCCATTTATATGGTGCAGGATGCAGAAATTGGGGGACAATCAGCTAAACCAGCTCCAGCGACGCCACCTTTCAAGCGTTCTAATTAGCATCGATTACCAAGCAAGGGCGTCTCCAGCGTGAAAATTGTCTTAGAGAATATCCATAAATCTTACGGCAAGCGGCTAATAGTTAATCGTGTCAACCTTGTTGTGGCTCAAGGAGAGGTCGTTGGTTTATTAGGGCCTAATGGAGCTGGTAAAACAACGACATTTTACATTGCTACAGGTTTAGAAAAACCCAATCAGGGAAAAGTTTGGTTGGATGACGTTGATATTACTGGGATGCCCATGCATAAAAGAGCACGATTGGGTATTGGTTATTTAGCACAAGAAGCCAGTGTTTTTCGGCAACTTTCCGTACGTGATAATTTACTATTGGTATTAGAACAAACTAATGTACCACACTGGGAGTGGTCAGGGAGAGTACAAACTTTACTGCGAGAATTTCGCTTAGAAAAAGTGGCTAACAGTAAAGGAATTCAACTTTCTGGTGGGGAGCGACGACGGACAGAACTAGCAAGAGCTTTAGCAGCGGGAAGAGAAGGCCCAAAATTTTTACTTTTAGATGAACCATTTGCTGGGGTTGATCCTATCGCCGTTTCCGAAATTCAGCAAATTGTCGGCAAATTACGCGATCGCGGTATGGGTATCTTAATTACAGACCACAATGTCCGCGAAACTCTAGCTATTACCGACCGCGCCTACATCATGCGAGAAGGTCAAATTCTCGCTTTTGGCAACGCTGACGAACTTTATAATAACCCCTTGGTGCGGCAGTATTATCTGGGTGATAACTTCCAAGCTTAAATTCAGAATCAGTATGCAAAAAGTCAAGCATTAATCTCTTACTTTGTCCAGATTACCAATATAAATTTGCCGATTGTGTATGGTAACAAAGAAGCTCGCATTATTATATACTCGCAATTCCCTTCTGCCTTTCACGATCATGGATCGTTACCTGACGCGGGAATTGCTACCGCCATTTCTCTTTGGTGTGGGAGCTTTTTCGTCCCTTGGTGTGACAATTGATGCTGTCTTTGACTTAGTAAGAAAAATTGTAGAATCTGGACTAGCCATAGACATTGCTATTCAAGTTTTTGTACTAAAATTACCAAATTTTATTGTTTTAGCTTTTCCCATGTCCACCTTGCTCGCTACTTTGATGACTTACAGTCGTCTTTCTAGCGAAAGTGAGCTTGTAGCCTTGCGTGGTTGTGGGGTGAGTGTTTATCGCATGGTACTGACTGCTGTGATGTTAAGTTTAGTAGTCACAGGATTGACGTTTTTGTTTAATGAACACATCGCGCCAGCAGCTAATTACCAAGCCAATCAAACTTTAGAATCTGCACTCAAATCTGATAAACCAACTTTCAAGCAGCAGAATATTTTTTATCCTGAATACAAAGAAATCAAGCAAGCGGATGGTACTAAAAACAGAATACTCGCCAGATTATTCTATGCTGACCAATTTGACGGTAAGCGAATGAAAGGTTTGACAATTATAGATCGTTCCCAAGAAGGTCTCAATCAAATTGTCGTTTCCGAATCAGCTCAGTGGAACGCCTCACAAAATGTGTGGGATTTTTACAACGGTACTATTTATTTAGTAGCCGCAGACCGCTCCTATCGCAACATTTTGCGTTTTGAACAGCAACAGCTACGCCTACCACGTACACCCTTAAGTTTGGCAGAAAAAAGCCGCGACTACGGGGAAATGAATATTTTTGAAGCTTTAGACCAACTAGAGATTGAACGCCTTGGGGGCGATCGCCAAAAAATTCGTAAACTAGAAGTGAGAATTCAACAAAAAATCTCCTTACCCTTTGTCTGCGTAGTCTTTGGCTTAGTCGGCGCAGCTATGGGAACCATACCTCAACGCACTGGACGCGGTACAAGTTTCGGCGTCAGTGTCATCGTCATTTTTTCTTACTATTTAATTTTCTTCATCAGCGGCGCTATGGGACAAGCAAATGTCCTCTCACCCTTTATGGGTGCTTGGCTCCCCAACTTTCTGTTTTTGGGAATTGGCGTATTTTTACTGGTGCGGGTTGCTCAACGTTAAAAAGTTACATTAACTCAAATAATGTTTGCAGCACATAGATTATTTGTAGGGGCACAATAATATTGTGCCCTTAATAGTGCGTGCCGTTCTGTTGAATACTTGCCAATACACTGCGAAATATTATGAAATCTGTTGTCACAAATACACCGACCCATGCAATTAAACCCAGAAATGAAGATAGTTTTGCTATTACCTTAGTACCTTTGTCTGTTGGCGAAATCTACGCTAAAGCCGATGATTCAGCTAACGGTGCTGTGGTGATGATGAGTGGGATGGTTCGCAATCAAACAGACGGTAAACCCGTAGTTGCGTTAGAGTATCAAGCCTATGAACCGATGGCGTTGCGGGTATTTTGGCAAATCGCAGCAGATATTCGCGGTTTGTGGTCTGATGTGAATCGAGTAGTAATTTATCACCGCATTGGGCGATTGCGAGTAGGAGAAATTAGCGTTGTGGTAGCGGTGGGTTGTCCTCATCGCAGCGAGGCTTTTGCAGCTTGTCGCTATGCGATTGATACTCTTAAACATAATGCACCCATTTGGAAAAAGGAACACTGGGCAGATGGTTCTAGCAGTTGGGTGAGCATTGGCGCTTGCGAACAGTCAGGGGAAGATTGTGAGAATTCCCCAAGCGTATTGTCATATGATCAGTAGATTTGATGATGTAATGCCTGTCTATGCCTGCTAACACTACTGATCTAGAGAAACGCCTATGGGAAGCAGCGGATGAGTTACGCGCTAACTCCAAGCTCAAATCCAGTGAGTATTCCATCCCCGTACTGGGGTTAATCTTCCTGCGTTACGCTGACTGGAAATTTACCCATGCTGAGGAAGAACTGAAAAACGCAGGTAGTAGAAGACGTGGGATTACCAAAGCAGACTATCAAGCAAAGGGTGTAATGTATTTACCTGATGCTGCTCGATTCTCTACACTGCTCAACTTACCAGGAGGAGCAGATATTGGCAAGGCAATCAATGACGCCATGCGTGTTATTGAAACAGAGAATGAAGAATTAAAGGATATTCTCCCCAAAACTTACAATCGCCTCGAAAATGATTTGTTATTTGACTTGCTGAAAAACTTTAACAAAGTCGAATTAGGGACATATTTATCAGGGGATGCTTTCGGGAAGATTTATGAATACTTCCTCGGTAAGTTTGCGATGACAGAGGGACAGAAGGGAGGAGAATTTTTTACCCCTATTTCTGTAGTGAAATTAATTGTAGAAGTAATTGAACCATATCATGGACGAATTTATGACCCTGCTTGTGGAAGTGGTGGTATGTTTGTACAAAGTGCATCTTTTGTAGAAAGACACAAGAGAAATCCAAGTACAGAAATTAGTATTTATGGGCAGGAGAAAGTAGGCGAAACTGTCCGCTTATGCAAGATGAACTTAGCAGTACATGGACTTGCAGGGGATATTCGTCAGAGCAATACTTATTATGAAGATGTTCACGAGTCAGTAGATAAATTTGATTTTGTGATGGCAAATCCACCTTTTAATGTGGATAAGGTAGACAAAGAAAAAATTAAGGGAGATTTGCGGGTTAATAAATTCGGAATGCCTAAAACAGATAATGCTAATTACCTGTGGATTCATTTTTTCTGGAGTGCATTAAATGAAACAGGTAGAGCAGGATTTGTGATGGCGAATTCTGCCAGTGATGCGCGAGGAACTGAATTAGAAATTAGGCAAAAACTTATTCAATCCCATGCAGTGGATGTGATGATTGCTGTTGGTTCTAATTTCTTCTACACTGTGACTTTACCCTGTACCCTGTGGTTTTTGGATAAAGGGAAAGCAGATACTATCCGTCGAGATCAGGTATTATTTCTTGATGCTAGGCACATTTACCGCCAAATTGATAGAGCGCATCGGGAGTTTAACGCAGAACAGATTGAATTTTTGGCTAATATTGTTAGGTTGTACAGAAGTGAAGCAGTAGAGACAAGCAATGGTAGTCAAGCATTGCTAACAGAGAAATTCCCGCAAGGACAATATATTGATATACCTGGACTTTGTAAGGTAGCAACTCTAGAAGAAATTGCAGCCCAGGGATGGAGTTTAAACCCAGGACGTTATGTGGGTGTTGCAGAACGAGTAGTAGAAGATTTTGATTTTACGGAGAAGTTGGAAGAGTTGAATGAGGAATTGGAAGTTTTGAATTTAGAAGCGAGGGAGTTAGAGGAGAGAATTGCAGAGAATGTGGCGAAATTGTTAGAACAAAGTTAATGCATCCATTCTTTTTAGCTGAGGTAAAAGTTATGAATATCACACTTAAAGCAGAAATCGAGCAATTTATTCAAGCACAAATTGCTACAGGTAGATATGCAAATGCTGAGGAAGTGATTAGTAAAGCATTGAAGTTGCTAGCAGAATGGGACAAAGGTTATCAGGACTGGGAAGAAGAAACTCGTAAAAAAATTGCTGTTGGACTTGCTCAAATTGAACGGGGAGAGGTGCTTGATGGTGAAGTGGTAATGGCACGACTGGAAGAGAAAATACGGAAAGCGCGTGAGAGTCAAGGGTAATGCAATATGTAATTGCTCTAGAAGCGAGTCAAGATTTAGATGAAATTTTAGATTATTTTCTCCAGCGCAATATTGATGCAGGAGAAAGGTTTATTCGGGAGTTTAATAAGAAGTGCCAGAATATAGCGAAGTTTCCAAATATTGGTAGGAGTTATGCCAAGTTTGATCCGGCACTCAGAGGGATTCCTTTGAATGGTTATATTATTTTTTATCGAGTGTTTGAGGATAGGGTGGTAATTGTGCGTGTAGTGAGTGGGTATAGAGATTTAGAATCTTTGTTTACAGATGACGAGTGAATTATTGAGGTTGAGTAGGAAGTTATAGGAAATAATTACTAAGAAAAGTAATGTGGTAGGAGAGTATTTTAGTGAATACAAAGTTTAATTTGAAGCATCCATTGGTTACACTGCAAGAAATAACTACAAAAATTGGAAGTGGTGCAACGCCTAGAGGTGGGCAGGATTCTTACAAAAGTACTGGAATAAATTTGATTCGTAGTCTTAATATTTATGATTTTCAATTTGAATATGAGGGACTTGTATTTATAGATGAGACTCAAGCTAAACAATTATCTAATGTAGAAGTAAAACTAAATGATATTTTGCTAAATATTACAGGAGCTTCCGTTGCTAGATGCTGCATGGTTCCTTCAAAACTTTTACCAGCGAGAGTGAATCAGCACGTAGCAATAGTACGGGTAAGTCCTCTCCTTGCTAATCCTTATTATGTTTTTTACTGTATTAACAGTCCACAGTATAAAAATCGTCTTTTAGCATTAGCACAGGGCGGTGCTACAAGAGAAGCATTAACTAAAGAGACTATTAGTAACTTTGAAATTCCATTTCCCCCACTCGCCACGCAGAAGAAAATCGCCGACATATTCTCAGCGTATGATGACCTAATAGAAAACAACACAAGACGCATCAAAATATTAGAAGAAATGGTACAAACCCTCTACCATGAGTGGTTTGTCAAATTCCGCTTTCCTGGTCACGGACACACCAAAATGGTTGATTCTGAATTAGGGTTAATTCCTGAAGGGTGGGAGGTAAGGCAACTATCAGAAGTTTGTCAACGTATTACTGATGGTTCTCACTGGAGTCCTAAGTCAGTTGATAAGGGATATCCAATGGCATCTGTAAAAGATATGTATACTTGGGGACTAAATGTTGAATCATGTAGGAAAATTTCTCAACAAGATTATGATAAGTTAGTGCGTAATGACTGTAAGCCCTTAAAAAATGACATTCTGATTGCTAAAGATGGTAATACCTATCTAAAGCGTATGTTTGTTGTTGAAAAAGAAATAGATCTAGTCATTTTATCTTCTATAGCAATTGTCAGACCAAATCTTGATAATATACTTTCCTATGTATTAGTTTTTCATTTACTAGATCCTCCAGTTAAATCTAGATTAAAAAACTATGTATCAGGTGCAGCGATACCTAGAATTATCTTAAAAGATTTTGCAAGATTTCCTATAGTTGTACCATCTATAGATATTCAGCATAAATTCTTTAATATTGCAGAAGCAATGATTAAAGATTGTCATTGTTTAATTGCTAAAAATCACAATCTCCGCCAAACCCGTGACTTGCTCCTCCCCAAACTCATCTCAGGAGAAATCGACGTAGAACAGCTAGACATCACCACAGCAGAGGAATTAGCTGCTTAACCTAGCAGATAATCAACATCATGATGCATAGTGTAAATAGAAACTAATACCTGCTGGCTCTAAGTACACCCACTTATGCATTCACCGCACCCAGACTCAGAAGCAGCGTTAGAAAACTCCACCATTGACCTATTCTCGCAATTGCAATGGCAAACAGCCAATTGTTACCATGAAACGTTTGGTACAAATAGCACACTGGGAAGAGAAACCAGGGATGAGGTAGTTTTAATTCCTAAACTCCAGTCAGCTTTACAAAACTTAAACCCTGATTTACCCACAGAACCTATCAAACTTGCAATTGAGGAACTCACTCGTGACAGAAGCACGTTGAGTTTAGCTAATGCGAATGCAGAAATTTATCAACTCCTCAAAGATGGGGTGAAAGTCAGTTTTAAAAATGATGAGGGTGAAGAGCAAGCAGAAACAGTTAAAGTTATAGATTGGAATCACCCAGAAAATAATAATTTTTTCCTCGCTTCCCAATTCTGGATAACAGGAGAAATTTACACCAGAAGAACAGATTTAATCGGGTTTGTCAATGGTTTACCTTTAGTATTTATCGAACTAAAAGCACATCATCAACGCTTGGAAATTGCTTATAAAAATAATCTCACAGATTACAAGCAAACTATCCCGCAACTGTTCTGGTACAACGCATTTATCATCCTTTCCAATGGTATAAAAAGTCGCATTGGTAGCTTAACTGCGAAATGGGAACATTACTCGGAATGGAAGAAAATAAACTCTGAAGGTGAAGAAGGAATAATTTCTCTAGATACGATTATTAGAGGTACTTGTGAACCTACCAAATTACTAGATTTAATTGAAAATTTTATCTTCTTTTACGCTGCTAAAGGCAGTTTAGTTAAAATCGTTGCCAAAAATCATCAATATTTAGGAGTTAACGAAGCAGTTACTGCAGTTGAAGAAATCAAAACTAATCAAGGCAAATTAGGCGTATTTTGGCATACCCAAGGTAGCGGGAAAAGTTACTCGATGGTTTTCTTTTCCCAAAAAGTGCTGCGAAAATTTTATGGTAATTGGACATTTGTAATTATCACAGATAGAGAAGATTTAGACGAGCAAATATACAAAAATTTTGCCTATGCTGGTGCTGTGACAGAAATTGAGAAAAATGTCCGCGCTAAAAGTGGAGAACACCTCAAACAACTCCTCACCGTCAAAGGTTAGTGAGTGAATCTCCACCACTGGATGAGAAATTTAAAGATGCATCTCATCCGCTACGGATTATATTTGTCTGCGCGATGTGGATGACTGGATTTGATGTCCCCAGTTGTTCCACTATTTACCTTGACAAACCGATGAAAAACCATACTCTGATGCAAACGATCGCTAGAGCAAATCGCGTCTTTCCAGGTAAAGTTAATGGACTTATCGTTGATTACATTGGTGTCTTCCGCGATTTACAGCAAGCACTAGCTATTTATGGTTCTGCATCTGGTGGTGGTGTTCAAGAAGGAGATACCCCAGTTAAAGCGAAAACCGCTTTAGTCGCACAATTAAGAGAAGCGATCGCTCAAACTACAACATTCTCTACCCAAAAAGGTATTGATTTTTCTCTACTTGACTCAGCACAAGGTTTTGCACGCACCAAGTTCTGGGCAGATGCAGTAGAATCTATCATTATTAATGATGATGCCAAAAAAACTTTTCTTTCCCTAGCAGGTAACGTTCACAAACTCTACAAAGCTATCCTCCCAGATCCTGCTGCTAATGAGTTTACCGCTATTAATGCTCACTTGCAGACAATCAAGGAGCAAATTCTCGCAGAAGTACCAGAAGTGGATGTCTCCCAAGTGGAGGAACTATTAGATTTTTCCATCACTGCTGGTGAATTTGCGATCGCACAATCCCACTCTCAACGCATCGACTTGAGTCAAATCGACTTTGAAGCGTTAAAAAATAAATTTGCGAGTACTGACTACCAAAGAACAGAGACAGAAAAACTCAAAAGTGCGATCGCTCAAAAACTCCAGCAGATGCTCAAGTTAAATAAAACTCGCATCAACTACCTGGAAAAATTCCAGCAGATGATAGCTCAATACAATGCTGACTCCCGCAATGTGCAGATATTCTTCAATGATTTGATTAACTTTGCTCAGGAATTGGGTGTTGAAGAAAAAAGAGCGATCGCCCAAAATCTTACTCAAGAAGAACTAGCAATTTTTGACTTACTAACTAAACCAGAAATTCAACTCACCAAGCAAGAAGAACAAGAAGTTAAACAAGTTGCAAAAGAATTATTGCAAACTCTCAAACAAGAGAAATTAGTTTTGGATTGGAAGAAGCGACAGCAAACCAGAGCATCGGTAGAAGTGGCGATTAAGGATAGTTTGGATAAATTACCTCAGAGTTATTCTAACGAACTGTATGAACACAAGTGTCAGGAAGTTTATCAGCATATTTATGAAAACTATTCTGGAAAAAGGAACACTCAGCACACACAGTTTTAGCCGTTGGGTAAGTGTTGGTGCTTGCGAACAGTCAGGAGAAGATTGTTAAAATTCCCGAATCCTGAACTTAACCCCAACTGGCTTGAGAGCATCTTCAGCAAGATTTTTTGTCAACTCCTCTTGACTAATCGTAACAAAGTTGCTAAATTTATATACATAAGTTAACACAAACTATAAAAACTCAGTAGCCAGCACAATCTCTCTGGCTAACAAGTTAAATAAAATTCCCAGTTTCAAATCGCTGTATCAATCGTCATTCAAACTTCTCCCATCAGCCCCGGTTAGCAGCCGGGGTTTTTTGTGGTGTTAGAAGTTAAAATTTAGCTGTAGTCGCAGGTAAACTCAGTTTCAACCGCTTGAACATTGCCATTCGCGCTTGTAGAGCTAAACTATCCTCTAAAGGTGTGAGGGTAATTGGTTGCTGATACTTCAGGCGCAAAGCTGTTTGAATTAACCAGTCGGCGACAAAGGGATTTTTGGGTAACAGTGGGCCGTGGGAGTAGGTAGCGATCGCATTCTGATAAAATGCTCCTTCTGTACCATCTTCGCCATTATTGCCTAAACCATAAATAACTCGCCCCAGGGCTTCCACTTTCCCTAGCTTGGTGCGTCCACCGTGATTTTCAAACCCAACTAAATAGGGTTTACTACCAATCATCGCTTCTAGTTCCTGGGCTAGACGAGAGGCTGTAACTTCAATTACCAAATTACCAATGCAGCGCTTAGTATTTTCACCTGGATGAATGGAAACTAAATCCAGTATGCCTAAACCTTCAATTCGTTGTCCCAGTCCTGGCTCGTAATAATGTCCCAATAGTTGCGGTGAACCACAGGTAAAAACTCCTGGCGTTCCATTGGCGATTTTTTGTCGCATAGCGTCGGCTTTAGCGCCTTGTAAATCCCGCATGACGATTTCTTGCTGGCGGTCTTGGGCGCCACCACCAACAATAATATCCACAGTATCAATATCTGCGGCTGTGGCGTTTTGATCCAAAGGTAAAACTCGGACGTGATATCCACGCCACTGAGCGCGACGCTCTATAGTAATCACATTACCGCGATCGCCATAGGTACTCATCAGGGTAGGATATAACCAACCAATTGTAATTTCCAGTTGTTGGGAACTCATAGCTTTTTACTTCTGGTTAATGGTTCTGACGATTAGTAATGTCCTAATCTAGCCGTCCACTGCTATAAAAAGCAAAATTTATAGATCATCCTGGCACAATCGGGGTGATGTTGGCAGATATCCAGATGGAAAAACTTTTTCAGCGGTTAAACTTAATTCTCCAAAAACTGGGAACTAACTTACCTTAAACATCTCCACAGTTTCCTGCAGTCCTTGGGAAATTTCTACAGTTTGTTGCAGAGATTCAGAAACCAAGCGAGAAGAAGTGCTGGTGCGTTGTGAGACAGCGGCGATTTCTTGGATCAATTGAGTGACTGTTTGCGATGTTTGCACTTGAGATGTAGCTGCGGTGGAAATTGACCGCACCAGGAAATCAATTTGATGCGACACATGCAATATCTGACTTAAACTCTGCTTTGCATTTGTCACAATCCGCGTCCCTTCGACCACTTGAGAAGTTCCTTGTTCAATGGTTTGTACGAGTTCGTTGGTTTCTCGTTGAATATTGGTAACAATTTGTTCGACTTCTTGGGTAGCGAAAGCAGAACGGGCTGCTAACTCGCCGACTTCTTCTGCAACTATGGCAAAACCTTGACCTTCATCTCCCGCTCGATTGGCTTCAATCCCCGCGTTAATTGCTAATAAGTTGGTTTGCAGTGCAATTTGATTAATTAAGGACACTACACGAGAGATTTCTTGAGTAGATTCACCGAGATGCTTAATTTTTTTAGCAGTTTCGTTAACAGTTTCCCGCACAGCCAAAATATTATCCACTGTCAAATCTATTGCTTGTTCGCTTTCCGTAGCCGAGCGCGAAGCATTTTCAGCTACAATAGCAGCCTGTCGAGCATTTGCAGCCACAGATTGAATGGAATCCGTCATTTGGTCGATAGCGTTTTGGATATGGTTAATTTCCTCAGCTTGGGTGAGAGCTTCTGCTGCTAGCTGATTAATCGCACCTTCATTAGAAGCGATCGCATAATTCACTTGAGTAGCAGACTTCTTGACTTTGGTGACAATCAAGCGCAGACTTTCGACAATAGAATTAAAGAAATCAGCCACAGTACCAATTTCTCCATCTTTAACGTCAGCATGTACCGTCAAATCGCCTCTGGTGACACCTTCAATATGATTCAGCAGTTGCAAAATTTGCAATTGCAAAGCTTCTTTTTGCTGTCTTTCGCCAATAGAAACTGTTTCTGCATTTTGGCGCCCTTGTTCTAACCTGCGGAGCAATTCTGCTTGTTCGAGCGCAAAACCAACTTGAATTGCTACCTGTTTAAATAAATTTATTTCTATATCTCGCCATTGATGTTGATTAGTACATTGATGCGCTACTAATAAACCTTGTAGCTGTTTGTTCACAAAAATGGGCGCTAATAAATAAGCCTTAACCCCTAATTTTTCTAATTGTTCAAGTTCAGAGGAATTTAAACCGGCTTTATGGATGTTGTTAACCGCTTTCACCATTCCTGTTTCGTAGTCTTCTAAATATTCCCGCACCAAATAGGGATTATGAATCTTGACACCTAAACTTCCTGGCCATTCATAACCAACAGATTCAGCAATAATTGTAGCTTGCCAATCGGCTTGCAAACGATAGAAAACCAAACGATCAACGACTAAAACTTCTCGCAGACTATTGACTGCAGTTTTTATAATTGTTTCGCTGTTGAGTGTTTCTCGCAAGCGACTAGTAATTTCATTGAGTTGTAGTGCTAATCTGGCTTCATTTTCTTGATGGCTAGCTTGAGCTATGATGCTATCTGCCATTTTGTTAAACGTGACTGCTAATTGACCGATTTCGTCAGTAGCAAACACCGAACATCGAGAAGTGCGATCGCCATCAGCAAATTTTTGCGCTGTTTGTTGTAATTCTTCAATTGGTGTAATAATTCCTCGTTTGAGAATTAACGCCCAGATAAACACAATTACTAAAGCCACAAAAACAATTAATAGCTCGGCAATTAAGCTTTGTTCTAGCAATTTGTTGAGAGTAGTTTCCGGAGTTCCCCGCACTAAAATTGCTACGGGTTGATTACCAAAAACAATGCGTTGTTTATCGGATTCTTCAATAATTTTATTAGGTATAGCCTTCGCTGCGATCGTGTAAATATTCTTGCCAATTGATACTCGCCCAGTTACTATTTTTGTATCCGGAGTATTCACAACAGCAGTCAATAAAGATTGTTTCGTTTCTGGCGGTAATTCAATATTAGCTACAGATTGATTTAGTTCATCTAATTGACCCTGTTCTAGAGCAGTAGCTAAAGCAAATTCTCCTGTGGGTTTCCGCATATAAATTGCACTATATCCACCCCCAGTAGCTCTGAGTGTCGATCTAACAATTGTATCTTTACTGTTGATAATATCTCCAGAGATTAACGCTCCAATGACTACCTTGGTGTTAGGGTCTTTAACAGGTGTAACTGTATAACGAATTAAAGCATCTTCTTTACTAATACCATCTTGTAAAGGTGGTGATTCTCGACTTAATTCTGACCAGCTAACGATTCTCGTAGCTTTAATTTGTTGAGGATTTTTAAAAACTTCATTAACTAAGTTACTAGGATTAAAAATTTCCCCTTCTCGATTAGCATTAGCATTGACAATAATTTGAAAATCTTTGCCGACTAAAGTAGCATATTCAATTGTTCTGGCTTTAACTTCATTAATGAGAATTTGTTTAACTTCTGCCTTTAAATTCGCGTCTAAAACCTTACCTGACGTATGAAGTTGGGCAGCTTTAATAATTGCGGCATTATCTGATTGTCCCCGAAAACCAAAGCCCATCTGATTGACTTTAATATTGTAATTAATATCGGTAACGACGACTTCTGATTTGGCTTGTTCAACTAATTGATTCCGCAAACCACTAGTAATAATGACTGTGCCTGCAATCCCAATTCCCAAAATAGAGACTAATTCAGATGCTAGCAGAGCAATCCATTGTTTGCGACTAATTGGCAGATTATAAAATCTTTGAATAAAAGGTTTTTTAGGTGTTTGTGCAGAACTATCACTTAATTCCACTGGTGGTGATATCACCTTAATCGGCAATGATAAGTGAGAATCTGATTTCTTTCTGGGATAACTGCCATTAAACTTACGAACCATAAAATTAATCTTGTGAAGAAGTGAACAAATAACACAAATTAGCCGCCAAGAATCTATCTGCTGTCATGAATTAAAATCACAGCAGATAACCTGGGGAAAACTATCTCTGTTAGAGAGCGTATCCAAGACAATCATTAACTGTCAGGAACCCTAGTTGTCACAGAGAATTTGAAAAACAGAAATATCTAGGTTTGACCTGAATTTACACTAAAATCTGTCAAATCTAATGTATATTGAATCACTGATGATGTATATTTATAATAAATCATCTTAGACAACTAAAACATATCTTTACTAATTCATAATTCTTAATTAAAACATGTGTAAAAACGCCTGTAGGGTGGACATTTGCCACCCTACAAAAACTTGCACCATTATTGATTAATGGCATGAATTAAAAAACGACTTTTCCTGCGTCCCTATACAAATCAAGAGATTTGGATTATGGGCGATCCCATTGATTATCTGTTACCTATTCAATTGTTATGAGATGACAAAGTGCCAGTGACAGAAAAAATGATATCTTCTAGAGTCCGGAGCAATTCCTGCTCGTTATAGGGTTTAGAGAAATAAGCTCGCGCCCCCAGTTGGATTGCTAATTGTCGATGTTTAGCGCTACTGCGCGAAGTCAACATGGCGATGGGAATATTTTTCATATCCATGTTAGATTTCACTCGTCCTAAAAAGCCATAACCATCAAGGCGAGGCATTTCAATATCACAAATCACAGCTTGCACTTGTAAGCCATTTTGCAGTTTATCCAAAGCGTCTTGACCGTCTTTCGCTTGTTCTACTTGATATCCTCCTTTTTCTAAAGTTAAAGCTAAAAAGCGACGGACATTAATAGAGTCATCAACGATTAAAATTGTGCCTTTTTGATTAGGAGATGGTGTGGTTAATTTGTCATCATGGGACACAAGAAAAGCTGTTTTTAATCTAGCTGATGGTAATTGATTTCCTCTGGGAGCGCGTTGGTTAGTAGTAATCCAATACAAGAATTCATTAGTATTAACTAACGGCACCACCCGACCATCACCGAGAATTGTGCAATTATTAAAGCCTTCAGGTAGCGGGATATTCCCTTCAATTTGACGAATAGCAACTTCTTGCTCACCCCAACAACGATCTACTTGCACAGCGACAGACTGAGTACTAGTTTTGATGATTAAAACACTACTAGCATTAATCGCTGGTGGAGTTTCTAAATCTGGGCTATTGTAACGGGGACTATTAAATTCTAAGTAGCGACCAACGCGGATTAATGACAACATATTACCTTGCCAGTTAATAACTTCACTACCCGCCATTGCAAAAACTTGCTCGTTTTGTAGTAAAAAGATTTCGGAAACGACATCAGTGGGAAACGCCAATAACATTCTATTGCTCTCGACTAGTAGCACTCGCGCCACCGAGAGTGTAAACGGTACAGAGAGCGTAAAAGTAGTACCCACACCCGGTTGAGTATCAACTTTGATGTCACCACGGATAAGTTTGAGGTTATTACGCACTACATCCATTCCCACACCGCGACCAGATAAAGTGGTAACGCGGTCGGAGGTGGTGAATCCTGGCTCAAAAATGAGCGATAGTAACTCTTCATCGCTAGCGCTAGCTAACAGAGAAGCATCTAAGCCCATATTTAGAGCGCGATCGCGGATTTTATCTAAAGAAATCCCTCGCCCATCATCACGTACAGTAATCAAGGTGCGATTACTGCGATGAGTAGCTTTAATTTGAATCAATCCTTGCTCTGATTTACCTAAAGCGCGGCGAGTAATCGAGTCTTCGATACCATGATCAAAAGCATTCCGCAGTAAGTGCATTAACGGGTCATTCAATGCTTCTAAAATACTGCGTTCAATCAAGGTGTTACCACCTTCAATTTTTAACTGGACATTTTTACCGTATTCTACATTCAGGTCACGCAAGGCTCTAGGAAACCGATCAGTTAAATCGGCTAGAGGACGCATTCTTACTTGCGTCAACTTGGTCTGCAAGTGTTTTGATGTTTTGTTTAACTTGCGCGCAATTTGATCAGCATCATCAACGCTGAGTTGAACGTCAGTTGTTACCTCTTGTACCTGAACAATGGTTTCCATCACCTCTTGGGACAACAGATTTAATTCGCTATAGCGATCCATTTCTAAAGCGTCAAACCCGTTCTCTACGCCTGGTGTTTGGTAGCCATTATCATGAGCAAAATTATATTCTCGATAATTGTCTGTTAACGGTGGAATACCAGATGCAGCCAAGGCTTGAGTAGAAATTTTATCGTATGCTGCCCTTAATTCCTGATTTTCGCGGTCAAGAACTTGCACCCGTTGACTTAGGTTGCGAATCAACTTGCGTAATCTTTCTAGTTGCAGATTCAATCCATTGCGCTGAATGATCAATTCCCCAAACAAATCATTGATTTGCTCAAGTTGCTTGCTGGGAACCCGGACTGTGTTTTCTGTGGTGTCGCGGTCTTTACCAGCGCCGTTGGTTTCAGCTTTGCGTTCCACAAACTTGTAATCAGTGGTGGGAATTTCTCCAGCGCTGACTGGTGCAGGGATTTTAATTTCTGGCTCAATTTCCTCTTCTAAAGATTCAAAACTAGCTGCAATAATTTTTTCATCCAACCAGCTTTCGTCGGCTGATTCTGCATCCAATTCATCCAACTCATCCACTGCGAGTGATTCCATTGGTGAGGTGGCTGTATCTGCGGCGAGAAACTGGGCGATCGCTGCGGCTGTATCTGCGTCAGTCACAGGAGATGTGCTCAACTCGATCGCTGTAGGTAAACTGTCTAATTGATTTGTCAGTACCAAAGCCTGCGATCGCCGCCAAGCTTGCAATGCTAACTGAGCAATTTCTGTCACTTGCTGAGGATCTGCGGCTGCTAAATGCTGAGTCACCGACTCACACAATTGACTAAAAGCCGCTAACTGCAACATTTCCCCCAAACCACCCAATTCTGCAGCCATAATGGCTACTTCTTCTTGTAAGCAAGGCTGTTCACTATCCATCAAGACAGATTCCAACCGCTGTAAACAGCCTTCTACCTCAGTTTCAAATAACAGCGGGATAATATCTTGTCCCTCTTCCGGTGAGAGCATGGTGGTGGCGTCTTCTGGGGTGGGGTCGCCCAAACGCTCATGTAGCTCATCAAAAACTGGGTAACAAAAAGTTGCTAACCATTCTTCTTCAATCGCATTTCCTTCTGAAAGCAGCTCTACTATTTGGCGTAGCCAGTCTACCCCAGATAGCAATAAACTTTGTAACTGGGTATCAATTTCTAAAGAGTTTTTGCGCGTTTTTAAAACCTTCAAGGAATCTTCTAAACGGTGCGCTAAATCACTCAGCGTCCGAAATCCCATCATTCCCGCGCCGCCTTTGATAGAATGAGCAGCGCGCAGTGCTCCATTAATCCTATCCAAATCGATGCGGTTGCTGGCGTTGATTTCTAACAATACCCCCTCTAAGGTATTGAGGTAATCGGTGGCTTCTTCCAGAAACTGCATCTGGATTTCCAGTTCTTTGTCTTGCAGCATAATTTTTGGTTTTGGTCAATGGTCAATAATCATTTGTCATTGGTCGTTGGTCATTTGTCATTGGTTTGAATCTGTCGCCGAATTTTAGGGAATTACTAGGAAGCCGATCTGCAGGATCAGACAAATGACAAATGACTTGCTTAACTGACCTTGAATGTACCGACGGTTTCCTGCAATTCTTGAGAAATATCGACGGTTTGTTGCAAAGATTCGGATACTAGTCGGGAAGAATCACTGGTGCGTTGAGAAACTGCAGCGATCGCTTTCATCAATTCGCTCACAGTTTGGGATGTTTCTACCTGAGAAGTGGTGGCTGTGGAAATCGACTGTACTAAATAGTCAATTTGACGAGACACCTCCAAAATTTGACCCAAACTTTGTTTAGCATCCTCCACAATTCTTGTCCCTTCCACCACCTGGGAAGTACCTACTTCCATCGCCTGCACTACTTCGCTGGTTTCCCGCTGGATGTTATCGACAATTTGCTCAATTTCTTTGGTAGCAGCGGCGCTGCGGGCTGCTAGTTCCCCGACTTCTTCCGCAACTACCGCAAAACCTTGTCCTTCTTCACCAGCGCGGGCGGCTTCAATCCCAGCGTTAATGGCTAGCAAGTTGGTCTGCATGGCGATTTGGTTAATCAAAGAAACGACGCGGGAAATTTGTTGAGAAGATTCTCCTAAACGCTTGACTTTTTTGGCAGTTTCTCCTACAGTTTCCCGCAAAGACAGGATATTTTGCACCGTCAAATCCATCGCCTGACCGCTCTTGGTGGCGGTGTGGGCGGCGTGGTTAGCAATGACGGCGGCTTGCTGGGCGTTTTCTGCTACGGCTTGGATGGAATGGGTCATGAAGTCCACTGCATCTAAGGTGCGGTTAATTTCGGCACTTTGGGTGAGGGCTTCTTCTGCTAGTTGGCGAATGGCGTTTTCATTGGAGCCGACCGCTGTATTGACTTGAGTAGCAGCTTTTTTCACCTGGGTAACAATATCCCGCAGACTCTCAACAATGGAGTTGAAAAAGTCGGCGACGGTGCCAATTTCCCCTGCTGTCACGTCAGCCCGCACTGTTAAATCTCCTCTAGCTGCACCTTCAACGTCACTCAGCAGTTCTAAAAGTTGATTTTGCAGGGCTACTTTTTGTCCCCGTTCTGTCTCTGAATCTAGCTGGGCTGCGGCTCTGGCTTTTTCTAATTCTTGCAGCAGATGGGCTTGTTCTATGGCGTAGCTGATTTGAATTGCAGTTTGTTTCATCAAATCAATTTCTGATTGCTGCCAAACTCGTGGACTTTCACAGTGATGGGCAATTAATAGACCCAGGAGGTTATTTTCTGCAATAATGGGGGCGATCAAATTGCCTTTGACTGCGTATTTTTCTAACATTTGGGTGTAACAAGTATTGCTACCCAAAGTCGGCTCTTGGGAAATATTAGCGATCGCTCTGACTCGCCCTTCTTTATAAGTTTCTACATGGCGTTCCCGGAAACAAGGGTCGTCGATTTCCAAGCCGTTCATTTTTGGCCAGATCCCACCGATGGATTCAGCGACAACTACCCCTTCCCATGTCGGTGGATGCAATTCGTAGATGAGCACTCGGTCTGTTTTCAGTGCTTGACGGACTTCTTTGACTGCTGTTTTGTAGATGTCTTCGATTTTGAGATTGCGCCGCACCCGCAGTGTAATCTCTGCAAGTAATTTTGCTCGTTCTGTTTCTAGTTCTTGTTCTTTGACTAGGGCTTGCAATTTATCAGCCATCTGGTTAATGTTGCTACCCAAAACCCCTAATTCGTCTTCTGTGCGAACTTCTAACCGGGTGTTAAGTTCACCTTGACCAAGTTTGCTCACCGCTTCTGTAGCCTGCACAATCGGCTGTGTGGCTCGTTTCGCTAACCAAGCAGCGATCGCCGCTACAATTAAAGCAGTTAGTCCAGTCCCAATAGCGATCGTCCACAGAAATTGTTTTTGTGGCGCGAAAGCCACTGCAACATCAGTCGCCACTACCACTTCCCATTTCAATTCTGGCAGCCCTTCCAGTTTTCTCGATGGTACATAGCTGACTAGTTGCGTTTGCTGGTCAATTTGGTCAACTGTCACAAAGCTATTGGTCTTTTTGGCTGTTTGCAAAGCATCTAAACCCGGAAAATCTTTCTTCGCATCTCTACCGATATGTTTTTTTTCTGCGGCTGCGAAAAATTTTCCCGATTCATCAATTAAATGATATTCATGTCCATTAACGGCGTAATTTTTGATCACCTCATCTATGGATTTTACGGGCATCCGTAGTCTAACTATGGCGACAGTTTGTCCGGTGACGCTATCTTTTACTGGTGCTAGAGCATAAACGCTCAGTAATCCTGAGGTTTTTGATATTTGCGGTTGCGTAAGCAGTGCCGTATTTTTTTGCAGGACAGTTTGAAAATAGTTCCTGTCTTTGAGATTGGGAATAGTTTCGTTGGTACCGGTGGCGATTGGATTACCGTTGAGGTCGATGACAGCGGCGCTATCATAAACTTTGTAACTTTCTAAAAAGTGGTCTAATACTGCTTGCTTGTCTTGAACTGTCGTGACGTCTTTAACTTTGGCATTGTTCAATAACGGCAGATTAGACAAAATCTTAACATCTCCGTACCGTTCAAACATAAAACGGTTGACTTGATCAGTTAAAGCGATCGCTTCTGCTTCTTGGGCTTGGGTAATTTGCTGCGAAATCGATTTATTGGCGACACTATAGGCGATAGCCCCAATTCCTAATACAGGTATTGTGCCAATAGCGATCGCTAAAGCTGTGACTTTTGTACTTAAATTTAACCGCTTAAAATAGTTAACTAGCTGATTCGAGGAAACACGACGATCAGTTTGATTACTAGATTTCAGCGGTATTTGTACCACACTCTCATTGACTTTTTCTGATGTCATCCGTGACGCTCCATTGCGAGCATCATTATTATTAGCCGTGTCAGTTTTATTTAACATAAACCAATTCCCCTGAAATAGGTGAAGAAAAACACTAAAAAGCCGTTTTTTAGTAGTACACCCTAATCACTGCGGAGAATAGAAGAATGAACAATAGCTTGTGCATCCAACACCAGCAAAATTTCTTGCTGTTGCACAGTGCAACCCCGTAGATATGGCACTAAACTAGATGCTACATGACCCACAGGTGAACGAATTTCGTCTGGCATAAACTTAGTTGTACCTTTGATTTCTTGGACAACTAAACCTACGAGCAGCGATTCCACTCGCACAACAATCACATTGTACTGCCGCAGTCTGTAGTCTAAGGATTCTAAGTTGAGCATCCTTGGTAGATCGATCACCCAAATTATGCGACTGCGCCAATTCATTAACCCTAATATACAACCGGGTATATTTGGCATCGCTGTTACAGACTCCACAGGTACTATAACCGCTTCTTGTGTGTGCCGCATCGCTAAAACAGCGGCAGTTTGTTGATTTAGTTGAAATTTGAGATAACCATCACCCAAGTTATTTTGATTGGGTTTAGAAGAAAGTGTTAGTTTTGAACTATTCATCGATTCAAATTACTACTGATTTAATAGCACGTAAGAGCTGCTCGCGTGTGTACGGTTTAGTGAGATAAGCATCTGCACCCTGTCTCATCCCCCACAAACGGTCAATTTCTAAATTTTTAGAACTACAAATTACAATCGGAACTTTTTCTGTATCTGGATTTTTCTTTAATAATCGACACAATTCAAATCCACTTATACCCGGCATCACTACATCAGTTACAATCACATCTGGTCGTTGTCGTATGGCTTTTTCCACAGCTTCTTTGGCACCACGAGCTTGAATTACTTGATAGCCGCTTTCTTCAAGATAATGGCTCATTAACTCTAATTCGCTGGGAGAATCCTCTACAATTAAAATCGTGCCGAGTAAGGTGATATTCATTGCTTAATCTCCTAAAAAATTAAATCGGTGTTACTAAATATACTGATGATCCACCACTGATAATTTTTAAATTAACCGATATGTTTAAACACCATTTTTAATAAATCTGATTGCGTAAAAGGCTTGGTTAAATAACCCGAAGACCTCACTACTTTTGCCTTAGCTCTGTCAATAAACCCGGTTCTACCAGTCACCATAATAATTGGTGTATTCTTGAAATTTGAATGCCTTCGCAATAAAGAACATAACTCATAACCATCTAAATTTGGCATTTCTACATCCAGCAAAATCAGGTCTGGTTTACTGCGGAGTATTTGCATCAAAGCCTTGACTGGATCGTTTATCATCACCACATAAAATGTATTCTCATCCAAAAAATGCTTGATGGAATTTAGTACTGTTTGACTGTCATCAATGCAGGCAATTGTATACAGGTTCTTATTAACAGGTAGCTGGGTAACTGTGCTATTGCGGTGCTCAGGTACATCGAAATTAGGTTGTCTTGGTAATGGTAATTGTTGCCCAACTTTTATTTGCGATTGTGATTGAGTTTGAGCAACTTTTGGTGTGGATACAGATGACGAAATTCCCCCCGCCGGCACTGATGACTGGATATTTTGTCGATTGCGTAGCTGCTTCTGACAATGTTCAACTAATAAGCGCAGATCTAATCGTCCAAACTTTGCTAATTCGCCCAAAGAAACATCAGAATTAAACTCATAACTTCCTTCTTTTAAGGACAAAAATGACTCTAATACTTCTTTCGCCAACTCATCTATCAAATAAGCTGCTTGGGAAGGGGTGATGTATTCTTGATCAACTAACCAGCAAATAGCTTGATAATCTGCATTTGCTGTAGACTGAGTTTCGTTCTTTCCCTCAAACATCAGCCGCATTTGCACACGAGTAGCGCTGTTGAGATTGGGAACTTGCTGGCTTAGACGTCGCAAATGGCTATCAAGCCGCTCAAACAGTTTATCTGAATACGAGGCATAAGTAAGTTTACCGTCTTCCAGATAAATTGACCAAGAAACTGTTCCACTATATACACGTAAGTGGCCCGTAGCACGCCGACTTGTGAGTTGCGCTAACAGTGATAATGGATGTAGTTTCTGAAACAACTTGTAGCTACCTGTAGGAGTTGTGCTCATTGTGCTTTTACTTCAGCTAATTACAATACATGTAACCTAAATTTGTGCAGCAGCTGTTCTACAATACCAATCAAGTTCTGAGGTATTTGTGCTTTGTAGCATAACATACAGAAACATTTGTCTAAGTCTGTAGTTAAAGTCAACACCAGACCTACTTCCAGATTATAATTTCTTAATCACTTCGTAGGTTGTTGTTAATTTGCTTACTTATACAGAGATTACCAGACATCTTTCAACAATAAGCCAAAAAAATGTGAAGACTGGATAAAGTCGCTTGTATTTCAGTAATTTTTATGCCATTACTACGGCAATAATACTAGCAAACAAAAAATATTTAACTTCCATTTTTAAGTATTTGCACTTAAATGAAATCTCATTTTACAAAGATATTTTCTGTTTGATAGTTGACTAAGTATCCTTACTCACGCGCTACACGAATCAGTCATAACAAATTACATCTCATGTTATCAATGTGAATGGCGCTAGGATAACTCAAGAATTAAAATTTTGGCTAAAGGCTCCAACTACTCTTTAAACCGTTTTAATGCATTTAAGCTCACAGTCTAAAACTTATCCTGGGAGTTAAAATCATCACCAAAAACTGATGAATTTTGCTAATTTTTTGATGTTTAAATTTTTTGCCTTTGTATGAAATTACGCAGCTAAGTAATTCCACGAGAATTCATACTTTACTGATGTGAATAGTATAAGTGTGAGGACTATTTGTAAAGTAAATCTTAAATAGGGTGCATTATAGCTTCAGCCTAACGCATCATTATATTTGGCGGTGCGTTAGGCGCTTTTATGACTTCTCGCGACACAAATTAGCTGAAAATGTGCGCCTAACACGCCACTACAATTTATTTTTACTTTATAAATAACCTCTGAAAATAATTTTGTTTCTGCTGATAGTTAAAACCCTTGTGGATAAATGACGCTAGCCCATGTAAGCTAGAAACAATCTTGGGGGTAGGAAGAATGACTAATTAATATATCTTTACAAAAAGTTTAGTTAACGGCAAATGTTTGCTGACATCGTTGTAATGATTACGACTCAGCAAAAAACCTGTTTGCTTATATCCATGGCTGTAAGTGCGGATGAAAGGACTTGAACCTTCACTCCTTTCGGAACTAGAACCTAAATCTAGCGCGTCTGCCAATTTCGCCACATCCGCATCAGTTTAATATCATAACACAAGAAATTGAAAATTTGTCCAATGAATCAAATTATTTATAAGGCAAGCATCAACCTACCTACGACTACTTACATAATTGCCACACGCGGCAGACGATGCTTAAACCCACAAAGAATTTCCCAAGAAATGGTGTTTAGCTCGTTTGCCCAATCGTCTGCAGAAATTTTTTCTTGACCTTGTTGTCCAAGCAAGGTAACAACTTCACCTTCTTGTAAATCGGGTATGGTGCTGACATCCGCCATCAGTTGATCCATGGTAATTGTGCCAATCTGCTGTAGACGCTGACCGCGAATTAATACCTGCATTTTGTTAGAAAGACTCCGAGGGACACCATCAGCATAACCAATACCCACAACAGCAAGCCGTAATTCTCGCGGGGCTATAAATTGGTGCCCATAGCTGACACCAGTACCAGGCGCAATTGTTTTGACTTGGGTGACTCGTGCTTTGAGTTGTAAAACTGGCTGCAGGTTGATTGTATTCTGTAGGTGAGCTGCGGGATAAAGTCCATAAACAGCTAAACCCACACGCACAATGTCGTAGTGTAGTTGCGCGTCTGCGAGGGTAGCAGCCGTGTTTGCCAAGTGTAGACAAGGGAGTTTCATTCCTAGTGCTTTGATTTGAGCGATCGCTAACTCAAATCGTCTATGCTGTTCTTTCATTATTGTTGTGTCAGCACTATCTGCTGTTGCCAAGTGAGAATAAATACTGGCAATTGTCAGATTTGGTAAGCCCTGGACTAATTGGACAAACTCCGCCGCTTGTTCCCAGTTAGTCCCCAATCTGGACATTCCCGTATCCAGCTTGATATGTACGGAGATGGGAGTATTAAACCCAATTGTTTGCAAAGTTTTGGCAAATACTAAAGCTTGTTTAGGGCTACAGAGCGTTGGTTGCAATTGCCATTGGGCGATCGCTTGAATTTGCTCCGGTGTATGAGTTGCTCCTAAAATCAGAACCGGCGCCTGAATCCCTCCTTCACGCAATTGTATTCCCTCCGGCACAGTCGCCACACCTAACCAACTAGCTCCTGATTGCAGTGCTGTTTGTGCGACTGTTACCGCCCCATGTCCGTAAGCGTCAGCTTTGACTACCGCCATCAATTGAGTCCGGGGTGATAACGAACCCGCTAACTGTTGTACATTATGCGACAAGGCAGCTAAATCTATCTCTACCCAAGCTCGTTGAGAGAACCAAGCATAAGTATCACATTCTTGATGAGCAGTAATACCAGGGATTTGCTTGCTACTTAACATTTTTACTGACTCCTATGACGCCGCCGATCAACCTCTTTGATGATTTATTCCCAATCTCATCAGCTCAATGAGATTAATCTCGAAGTTTACCGTTCATCGGGGAATTGATACAAGCTATTCGACTTCAATATTTGCCTAGCCTCGCTGAGTTAACAAAACTTGACGATATTCAGTCTCAGCATTTGGGCTAATTATGTTGGCGGTATCGTTTAATTTCCTCTTCCAACTAGAGTATTTTTGTGTTAATATATGTAAAACTAATACCTTGAGCGCTGATCAATGGGTAAGGTTTTAGTCCTGAACGCCTCTTACGAACCGCTCAATATCACGAGCTGGCGTCGCGCCGCGGTTCTTCTAATCAAAGGCAAAGCAGAGCGTGTAGAACATAACGGCAAATTCTTGTACTCGGAATTTCCCTTGCCAACGGTAATCCGATTACGCCACTATGTCCGCGTTCCCTACAAAGAAATTCCCCTCACTCGCCGAAATATATTGCATCGTGATGGTCATACTTGTCAATACTGTGGCTACACAGGAGATGAATTGACCCTTGATCATGTGATACCGCGATCGCGTGGCGGGGGCGATACCTGGGAGAATATTGTCACTGCTTGCGTGCGCTGCAATGTGAAAAAAGGCAGCCGCACCCCCCACGAAGCCCACATGCCTTTGCGCCATCAACCGCGTCAACCTTACAGCAGTCTTTATTTTGAGGTCAGTAAACACCTCAAGAGTGGACTCCACCAAGAGTGGCAAAAATATGTCATAGGACTTTAAGTTTAAATACTCCAGCTAAAGTATGATATATAAATCAGCATCTACCGTTAGCAGATGCAAATCTATCAATACCTAGCTATTGTGTCGTTGTCAAAACATGGCAATGGCATCTCTATGCACCCATTCATGCCTTGACTCCACTACACTATCTGTGCATGTAAAGTTTGCAGTACATCTTTGAAGCAAGCAAAGATGTGACTAATATTTTTAGCCGTGCTCTGGCAGATCACGCCACCTAATAGCTCGCACTTAACTTTACATGAAATTAACGTGAAAATCCAGGACTATTCAATAGATTTTGGAAAAAGTCAGCTAAACCATGCTTGCCTGAGAAAATTAGACTAACAGACACAGTGCCAAGGTTCTATATTTTTGCGAAGATCATAATGTGTGGTGGAATCAGTAACCTGCTGGTTGTAATATTTCTTAAAAAAATTATCAAACCACACATTTATCAACCCGTTTCATATGCAATTGAATTCCTCCTTGACGCAGTTTGAGAGTTTGTCATTGACCACAGAGCCAAACCCAGAAGACCCGGAAATAGACAAAGAGCCAGTTGATCTGACACTAACTAGACCTTCCTTACCACCATCAACAAATGGAGAAGGAAGTATATATATAGTTCAGCGTGGTAATTCCCTGATTTCTCAGAAATCAGAAGAACTACAAAAAACTCTTTTAGCACACCGACACGATCGCCAGCTCATCATTCTGCAAGATTTTCCTGATCCTGACGCCTTATCTTGTGCTTGGGCGTACCAGTTAATTGCTCAACAATACGATATTAAATGTGAAACTATTTATGCTGGTACCTTAAGCCACCAGGAAAATATTGCATTAGTCAAGCTGACTAATTTGCCGGCTCAACGCTGGACGCTGCAAACTTTGAAAAGCAAAGATCTATCATCATATCAAGGTTTTGTCCTCATTGATAACCAGGGAACTACGAGTCAGCTATTATCATCTGTGCAACAAGCTGGAATACCGCTGGTAGTAGTCATTGATCACCACAGCTTACAGTCGGAACTCAAATCAGAATTTGTTGATGTCCGTCCTTATGTGCGAGCGACAGCAACTATTTTTACACAGTACCTGCAAGCGGGTTTACTGACCCTAGATAGCAGCATTAATCAACATGTTAAATGTGCTACGGCTTTGATGCACGGCTTGCGATCGGATACAAATAGACTGATGCAAGCGCAAGAAGAAGATTTTATGGCTGCTGCTTACCTCAGTCGATTTTATGACGCCCAACTGCTAAACGCAATTTTACAGGCGAATCGCTCCAAGCGAGTAATGGATGTTATTGAGCGGGCACTGAAAAACCGCATCGTGCAAAATAACTTTTCCATTGCTGGTGTTGGTTACATCCGCTACGATGACCGCGACGCCATTCCCCAAGCCGCTGATTTTCTAGTTACGGAAGAAAACGTGCATACTGCCGTAGTTTACGGTATTGTTCATGACGAAGATGATGAATTAGAAGTAGTCATCGGCTCCTTGAGAACTACTAAACTCACTTTAGACCCCGACGAATTCATTAAAGAAGCTTTTGGACAAGATAGCAGCGGGCGGTTCTTTGGTGGAGGACGAACAAGTGCAGGAGGCTTTGAAGTCCCAATGGGATTTTTGTCTGGAGGCAACGAAAATTCTGCTTATGCAAAAATGAAGTGGGAAGTTTTCGACGCTCAAATTAAGCAAAAATTGTTGAGATTGGTTAACCCCAGAGATAATCCGATTCAGTCGGAGTAAGCTAGGGAGAAAATTACAAATATCTAGATAGCCTAAGTAGGGTGGACAATCCCCACCCTACTGAAATAGTCGTTTTGTTGGGCAATGCCCACTATTTTGCATCAAAAATATGCAATTATTGAATCACCTCCTGGGCCAATAGAGTTTGATTTGATCAATGATAGTGTTATTGGGGTGTAGCATAATTGCCAAAAGTTAGCTAATAGCACTGCTTGGGTGCGTGGTGTTAGAGAGTTGTAATGGAACTATATTTAATTCGTCATGGCATAGCTGAAGACAAAGCACTTAATATTCAAGATGAGTTGCGATCGCTCACTAAGGAAGGAAGACAAAAAACTCAGAAAGTAGCCCAACGACTAGTTGAGCTAGATTTACACTTTGACTTGGTTGTCACCAGTCCCTTAGTCAGATCCCGCGAAACAGCAGAAATACTCATAGCGTCTGGCGTCAGTTCTCAGCTAGAAGAATCTCTTCACTTAACTCCTGATGGTAATATCCATAATTGGGTTACAGATTGGTTGGAACCAAGAAATTATGCCCCTGACACCCAACTTGCTTTAGTGGGCCATGAACCCAATTTGAGCCAGTGGGCAGAAATTTTGGTTTGGGGAGAGGTGAAAGAAAGTATAGTCTTGAAAAAAGCAGGTATGATCGGAATAAAACTACCAGAAATTGGCTCTCCTCTGGGTCGTAGTCAAATGTTTTGGTTGACACCACCAAAGTACTTAGTCTAACGGTTTTTCAACAGTTGCGACAAAACTTAGGTGACAACTTTTACTGTAGTGGCAAGCGCAATTTCTGGTAAGTTAGCGTCAGCAAATCTTTCAAAAAGCAGATGGTGTTGCCATGTCAGTGTGCGAATACAAGCCCGGTTTGGAAGGCATTCCCGCTGCCCAATCCAGTATCAGCTATGTTGACGGGCAAAAGGGAATATTAGAATATCGTGGTATCCAGATTGAAGAACTAGCAGCGAAAAGTACATTTTTGGAAACTGCTTATCTTCTCATCTGGGGTGAACTGCCAAGCAATGAAGAACTGGAAGCGTTTGAAAATGAAGTTCGTTTCCACAGACGAATTAAATACCGCATCCGAGACATGATGAAATGCTTTCCTGAAAGCGGTCATCCCATGGATGCTCTACAAGCTTCAGCCGCAGCACTGGGTTTGTTTTATTCACTTCGAGACTTACATAATCCTGCCTATATTCGGGATTCAGTTGTGCGGTTGATAGCAACCATTCCTACTATGGTAGCGGCTTTCCAGTTGATGCGAAAAGGTAATGATCCTGTACGGCCGCGCGACGACTTGGACTACTCCGCCAACTTTCTTTACATGCTGAATGAGAAAGAACCAGATCCTTTGGCGGCGAAGATTTTTGACATCTGCTTGATATTACATGTCGAGCACACGATGAACGCTTCCACCTTCAGTGCTAGGGTGACAGCTTCTACTCTGACTGACCCTTACGCCGTGGTCGCTAGCGCCGTGGGCACATTGGGAGGTCCACTGCATGGTGGAGCCAACGAAGAAGTGATTCAGATGCTAGAAGCCATCGGCTCTGTAGAAAACGTGCGCCCCTACGTGGAGGATCTTCTCCAACGCAAAGCGAAGATTATGGGCTTTGGACACCGTGTTTACAAAGTCAAAGACCCCAGAGCCACAATTTTACAAAATTTAGCAGAGCAGCTATTTGCTAAGTTTGGGCAAGACAAATACTATGACATCGCCCAAGAGATGGAACGGGTGGTAGCAGAGAAACTAGCTGACAAAGGCATTTATCCCAATGTTGACTTTTATTCTGGTTTAGTGTACAGGAAAATGGGAATTCCTACAGACTTGTTTACACCAATATTTGCGATCGCCCGCGTTGCAGGTTGGTTAGCACACTGGAAAGAACAACTGGAAGAAAACCGGATTTTCCGTCCCACACAAATTTACAACGGTCGGCATCAAGTTTCCTACATTCCCATCGACCAACGTTAACTCAAAGTTTGATAATTTAGCTATGCCAAGGAATCAGGGTGAAATCAACATCTGTTGCTTTCCTTGGCAGATCCTAATCCAAAGCATAAGTAGAACTTGTAGTCTGTCTGCGGAGGTCAAAAACCATCCAAGGATATACTAGGCATGGGAATTGGCAAATTATCTTCTGTCAAGCATCATCATCAAAAAATCAAGGATGAAGACCAAAAGCTGTTCGCCCTCGATGTTCTCGCAGGGTGGGCTGAAATTTTATACTTCACACTTGAGTTGACTTAAAGAGCACCAAACATGAATTCAGGAATTGACCTCCAAGGAACTTTTATTGAATCCGTTAAGGATTTAGGACTATCAGCAGAGGTAGCCAAGGCTATTTGGATGCCTCTGCCGATGATACTGATGCTCATTGGGGCAACAGTGGGGGTATTAGTTGCTACTTGGCTAGAGCGGAAAATTTCCGCAGCCGCACAGCAGCGGATTGGGCCGGAATATCAAGGGCCTTTCGGGTTGCTAGTGCCTGTGGCAGACGGTCTGAAACTAATTTTCAAAGAAGATATCGTCCCAGCCAAGTCAGACCCGTGGCTATTTACCCTCGGCCCCATTATTGTCGTTATTCCAGTGTTTCTGTCGTTTTTGATTGTGCCATTCGGACAGAACATCGTGATTACAAATGTGAGCATGGGGGTTTTCTTATGGATTGCCCTGTCTAGCATTCAGCCTATCGGCTTGTTGATGGCTGGTTACGCATCTAATAATAAATACTCCCTGTTAGGGGGTTTGCGGGCAGCAGCACAGTCGATTAGTTATGAAATTCCCTTGGCGCTGAGTGTATTAGCCATCGCTCTAATGTCTAACAGCCTGAGTACCGTTGACATCGTTAACCAGCAATCTGGATATGGTATCCTGGGCTGGAATATTTGGCGACAACCAGTTGGTTTCCTGATTTTTTGGATAGCAGCTCTGGCAGAATGCGAACGCTTACCCTTTGACCTACCAGAAGCAGAAGAAGAATTAGTCGCAGGTTATCAAACAGAATACGCAGGTATGAAATTCGGTCTTTTCTACCTCGGTTCCTATGTTAACTTGATTCTCTCTAGTTTACTGGTAGCAATTTTATACTTGGGTGGTTGGGATTTCCCCATCCCCATTAGCCTGATTGCTAATTTGCTTGGTGTCAGCGAAGCAAATCCCGTCTTGCAGGTAGTAGCCGCTTCTCTGGGTATCATCATGACCGTACTCAAAGGCTATTTACTAGTATTCGTCGCTATTCTGTTGCGCTGGACTGTGCCACGGGTAAGGATTGACCAATTACTAGATTTAGGATGGAAGTTCTTACTACCAGTCGCTTTGGTTAATCTGTTATTAACCGCAGCCTTGAAGCTAGCCTTTCCCGTCGCCTTTGGTGGATAAACCAATTTTAGATTTTAGATTTTGGATTGTGTCTGAAATCTAAAATTTAAAATCCAAAATCCAAAATTGAAGAGAGAGTAAAACACAATGCTAAAGTTCCTTAAGCAAGTTGGTAATTACGCCAAAGAAGCGATACAAGCAGGTCGTTACATTGGTCAAGGACTATCTGTAACTTTCGACCATATGGGACGCCGCCCCATCACTGTACAGTATCCCTACGAAAAACTGATTCCTGGCGAAAGATTTCGGGGTAGGATTCACTTTGAATTTGATAAGTGCATCGCTTGTGAAGTCTGTGTTCGCGTTTGTCCCATCAATCTACCTGTAGTCGATTGGGAATTCGACAAAGCCAGTAAAAAGAAAAAACTCAACCACTACAGCATTGATTTCGGAGTTTGTATCTTCTGCGGTAACTGTGTGGAATATTGCCCAACTAACTGTTTATCCATGACAGAAGAATATGAGCTTTCGACCTACGATCGCCACGAATTAAACTACGATAACGTGGCTTTAGGTCGTCTACCATACAAAGTCACCAACGACCCGATGGTGACACCACTGCGTGAACTAGTTTATCTACCCAAGGGCGTTTTAGAACCCCACGGCTTACCCGTCGATGCACCCCGGGCCGGTTCGCGTCCAGAAGACCTAGTAGAACAAACAAGTCAACAGTAAACAAACTGATAATCGATAACTGATCAGAGGACAAAAAACAGTGAATCTAGCAGAAGGAGTACAGGTCGTTTCATTTGGCATACTGGCTGTGATGATGATTGGGGCAGCACTAGGTGTAGTACTGTCAGCCAGTATTGTTTATTCTGCCTTTTTGCTGGGGGGTGTATTCATTAGCATCGCCGGTTTATATCTACTACTAAATGGCGACTTCGTAGCAGCAGCACAAGTCTTAGTTTATGTTGGCGCAGTCAACGTCCTGATTTTGTTTGCCATTATGTTGGTTAACAAGCGTCAGAGTTTTGTACCTTTTCCCAGTGCTTGGCTGCGGAAAATCTTAACAGCTGTAGTCAGTCTGGGGTTATTTGGCCTTTTGAGTACGATGGTTTTAGCAACGCCTTGGGCATACTCTGCTACCCCTGTAGTTACTGAAAGTTCCATTATTTTGATTGGTCAGCATTTATTTAGTGACTTCCTACTGCCTTTTGAGTTAGTTTCTGTTTTGTTGCTGATGGCGATGGTGGGAGCGATTATTTTGGCACGTCGGGAGTATTTGCCAGATTCCCTATCTTCCTCGCAAACCGTTTTGACTTTGCCAGAACGCCCTAGAGAATTAGTATCAGCAAACATTGAGTCAAACGAGTAATCTTTGCAACTCCATCTCAGCCCATAAAGGGTCTTTTTTCAGTAGTAATACCAAAACTAATGCAACTTCAGTACTTTTTATTACTTGCCGCAGCCTTGTTTTGTATCGGCATCTATGGTTTGATTACCAGCCGCAACGCCGTGCGGGTGCTGATGTCTATTGAGTTGCTTCTCAATGCTGTTAATCTGAATTTAATGGCATTTTCCAACTTCCTCGACTCAACATTAATTAAGGGTCAGGTTTTCACAGTTTTTGTGATCACCGTGGCCGCAGCCGAGGCGGCGGTGGGTTTAGCGATCGTGCTTGCCATCTATCGCAACCGTGATACCGTCGATATGGAGCAGTTTAATCTCCTGAAGTGGTAATGGCACGTGCAACTCAAGCAGGTAATTATTGCTTATAAAGCGCGAGATGCCCAGAGTAAACGCTGGGCTGAACTCTGTGCTAAACAGTTAGAAAATCGCCACTGTCATGTGTTGATGGGGCCTAGCGGGCCGAAAGATAACCCTTACCCGGTGTTTTTGGCTTCAGCAGTTCAACCAATCGACTTGGCTTTGGTACTTGGTGGTGACGGCACGGTTTTAACTGGCGCCAGACACTTAGCCCCAGCTGGTATCCCCATTCTCGGAGTGAATGTGGGAGGACATCTGGGGTTTTTAACTGAGTCAGTTGAAGAGTTTCAGGATACGGAAAAAGTTTGGGATCGGCTGTTTGAAGATCGTTATGCTGTACAACGACGCATGATGTTACAAGCAGCAGTGTTTGAGGGTCATCGCACTAATTTAGAACCAGTGACGGAACGCTATCTGGCTTTAAATGAAATGTGTGTTAAACCTGCTTCCGCTGATCGCATGATCACTTCTATTCTAGAAATGGAAATTGACGGTGAGGTGGTTGATCAATATGTGGGGGATGGGCTAATTGTCGCTACTCCCACTGGCTCTACAGGTTACACTGTTTCCGCCAATGGCCCCATTATGCATGATGGGATGGAAGCGATTACCATCACTCCTATTTGTCCGATGAGTCTTTCGAGTCGTCCTCTGGTCTTACCTCCTGGTTCTGTTGTCAGCATTTGGCCTTTGGGTGATTATGACTTGAGTACCAAACTGTGGACAGACGGGGTGTTAGCAACCTCGATTTGGCCAGGACACCGAGTTGATGTGCGGATGGCTGATTGTCGAGCTAAATTTATTATTTTGCGGGAGAACAATTCCTATTATCAGACACTACGGGAGAAGTTACTTTGGGCTGGTACTAGGGTTCGCTACAGTAACAATCACCGGAATTGATTAACTCTCAGTATTTAGTGGTTAATGTTTGTCAGTTTTTCAGCTTAATCGCTTTGACTACAGAGAATCTGCAAACATAAAATCATACAAGCCCACGGATTTAACCGTGGGCTTTTTGCCTCTGCAACGAGAAACGCTATAACGGGACTTAAACAGATTAGATAAAAATTTTGTATCTTATTGCCAGATTTTTTGAAAAATCTTATTCATAATAAATCAACTCCCATTCTTCTCATCATCTCTGAAATAGTTAGTTTCATCAAGTATCAATTTTAGTAGGAGCTTTTCGTAAATCTCATGAGGAAGACAGATGGAAATTTCTTCCGGCAACATCAATTATCCACTAAGTTTTGCTTTGTTAAAAACAAATTTTCCAGTCCTGCAAAATAAAAACTATATTTTACAGCTAGCCTCAACTCAAGAAGAATTAGAATCAGTTTTGCGTTTGCGTTTTCAAGTTTTTAATCTAGAACTTGGCTTAGGATTTTCTAATTCTCATCACACTCAAATGGATAGAGACAAATTTGATGCAGTTTGTCATCATTTAATGCTCATATCTAAATTAACGGGTCAAACAATTGGCACTTACAGGATGCAAAGCTATGCAATGGCTTCTCAAGGATTGGGGTTTGATGCTGCTGATATGTTTAATTTAAATAATATTCCTAATTCTGTACTACAGGCGTCAGTGGAAGTTGGGCGAGCTTGCATAGCTAAGGAATATCGCAATAGTCAAGCACTTTTATTGCTGTGGGAAGGGCTTGCAAATTATCTGATATGCAGTAAAAGTAAATATTTTTTTGGTTGTGCATCATTGCTAACACAACATCCTTGGCAAGCTACTTGTGCTTATCACTATTTTCGGCAAAATAACTTGATGCATCCCACTATTTTAGTTCATCCACATGCCGGATATGCTTTAGAAATTCATCAAAATTGTCCAGATTCTTGTCATGTCAATCTACCGAATATTATGCAAGCCTATTTAAATATAGGAGCCAAAATATGTAGTTTACCAGCGCTAGACCAGCAATTTCAAACTATTGATTTTTTAACTATATCCAATATTGAAGAATTTGCTAGATGGCATTCACATATTTGTGAATAGCATACAATGGTACATTTCGTCGAGGTTAGGGGCTAGGAATTAGGGGCTAGGGACTAGCTCATTTAAATGGGATTTGATGAGCAAATAAATTTTATTTATGAGAAATTTTCATGGGAATAATATCTAGTTTTTTATTAAATAAAACTCGCGGTTTGAGCAAAATTTTAAATAGTAATAACAGTGAAATCGGCTCGCTAGGGACTTGATGGCGTCTCCATTGTCCCGGACGACAAAACAACATTTCGATTAGTTGACGATATTGATTTAAGCTGATTGAGGTAAACTTGATGCGTAATGTGGGAGATTTATTATCAAAATTACTGCGGACAACTTCTCCGGTTAGTTGTAAATTTTCTTCTAAAATTTCTAAACAGACTGGTTGATTTTTGGATATGGACATATGAACATTTTGGGTTAGAGTAACCTCTGCACCAATTTCCGAAATCATTGTAGTGATACCAGATAAAGTCTCTTCTTCAACTTTTAATTGCACCGTTTTTCGCCACTCGAACCATTCATAAGTATTTGGTTTAGGAGCATCTATTAAAATCACCAAAGCAATCGTAATCATGAGCAGATTATAACCGCTCCACAGCCAACTTAAGTTCATACCTGTAACATACTGAGTAGTTGTTACCCAAGAGACTTTAACTATACACCAACATAAACTCTGCCATAAACTTATAGCAGTAGCGATGAATAAAATAATTAAAGGTAACGCTAGATGCCAATTATATTGATAACGATGACTGACAATACCTTTGGGTGTAACTTTAAAGCTTTTTCCAAAAGGATTTAACATCACTTGTACAACATTAATAATTAAAGGAAAGCTCATAAATAAAGAATAAATATCTGATAAAAAATATGAGCGAGAACGCTGATTTAACCAAGTATAAAGTACCAAATTAAAGGCATACAAAGGTAACAAAAAATATAAAATTTCTTTTAGTGTTATTTGAATGGGTATTACACCTAAAAATACATATACTAAAGGCATCAGCAGAAAATAAATTTGACAAAAACTAGCTAATAGATGATGAAATATTCCTTCTAGATGAGCTAGTCTTTGCACAAAATTAAGTCCAGGAATTGTGAAAGGATTAGATTGGATAAAAAATGCTTGGAGTGTACCCTGTGACCATCTTAAGCGTTGAAACACATAAGCTGCTATGTTTTCTGCTGCTAGACCAGCACTTAATTTTTCATTTAAATAAATGACCTCGTAACCTTGAGCAGATAAAGTAATTCCTGTAAAGTAATCTTCACTTAAAGACTCAGTTACAAAACCACCAATTTCTTCTATAGCACTTCTGCGGACAACAAAGGAAGTACCTGCACAAACTACGCTACCTGCTGCGTCAAGAATTGGCTGAGTATATCTATAAAAAACTTCTTCATCGGGAGTGAGAATATTTTCTAATCCCAAATTACGTGCTATGGGGTCAGCATTATAAAAGCTTTGGGGTGTCTGTACTAAGGCAATTTTATCATCTTGAAAAAAACCAACGGTGCGAGTGAGAAAGTTTTTAGTGGGAATAAAATCTGCATCAAAAACTACTATTAAATCTCCGTTGGTTTGGGCGATCGCATGATTTAAGTTTCCAGCTTTAGCATGTAAATTGCTAGGGCGCGTTATATATTCACAACCTAATTCTTTAGTCAAATATTGAATTTCCGGACGCCTAGTGTCATCAAGAACATAAATTTTTTTATGAGCGTAATCTAAGGCTTGACAACCAATAATGGTGCGTCGCAAAATCGCGGCTGATTCATCATAAGTTGGTATGAAAATATCAATATATGGATGAAAATTGCCATCAATTACAGCTAATGATTTTATGTCGGCTTCTCGGTGACGATTTTTTAAACGAAATATGAGAAGTAACGGAATAATATTTTTTAATAACATCAATATTTCTAGACAAAATAACCCCAGACTAAACACCCCAGTCAATGGATCTGCAAGATTGAGGGTTGAAAGCGATCGCCACAGCACATACCGCAAAGTGAGAATAATTAAAATTCCCGCCACAAGGCGTTGCGACCATATACGAGGTTGAGGCGAAATTTTCATCACTACAAACGCGGTGAATAAAAGTCCCGCAGTTGGTATTAGCAGATATTCGTGAGCCAGATTAGGCACTTTTACCCACGACGGCGGATCAGCCTGTAAAGCGTCTATCTGAGCAAAAATTGCACTAATTGTGGCTTCACCAACAAACCATCCTATAATAATCGCGGTGAATAAGGCGACGCTCCCAAATAAAATTAGCGTTGCTGTGCGTAACTGGAAAATTCCTTGTTTAATAGGGGTTTGAGAAGTGCTAAACCTCGATTTTGATGCCTTAATTTTATGCTTTCGCATCTGAAACCATCCTAAAAAAGTTTTTTACCTGTTTATTGTGGCGTAATTTTTACAAATTGTTAAGCTAAATAAAACTGAGCAATTTATTTTTAATAAAATTTTTATAATGTGTATTATTATACAAATAATCAAATAATAAATAGTTGCCTTAAATGAAAATTTTTTAAAAACCAGAGTAGTAAATTTTTAACTAATTCTCAGCCTAAATTAATCTCATTTTTTATAAAAAGCTATAAATTCTAATAACAGACTAATTTCCAGGCATCAAAACTATGAAAATCCAGCATTTAGCCACTTTAGGAATAATTGCCGTTATTAGCCTCGGATGTACACAAAATACTATCTCCCAAGAGACAGAAACTCAGACACCCTCTGCAGCGACTACAACTATTCCAGTTGCAAACGCTAGTCAATTTAAAGCTGGGGAACATCCTATTCAAGGAAAAGTTAGTGTTATTACTCAACAAGGAAAACGCTATCTACAGTTTGATAAAAATTTTAAAACTAGTGATGGCCCCGATGTGTACGTGATTCTCCATCGTGCAGATGCACCTCCTACTTATGGTATTAAAGAAAAAGATTATGTTAGTCTTGCCAAATTACAAAAAACTAGCGGTGCTCAACTTTATACTTTACCTAATAATGTGAATTTAGCAGATTTTAAATCTGTAGCAATATGGTGTCGTCAATTTAACGCAACCTTTGGCTATGCTGTTTTATAGAGTTAATTAGACGTGGTGGTTTTGTTTTTTATTTTCCTGTTATTGAATAAGGTACTATATGCAGATAGCTGATTTTTTGGGACTGGTGCATCCGGCGATCGCAGTTATTTTTGTCTTCCCGATCATTGGCATTGTAGTTAATTTTGCTTGGCAAACACGTCAACGTCGTCTACAAAATTTATCAGGAGGGAAAAGTAAAATTCCCCCGATAGTGGGAACGGAACATAGAAAATTAGGAGAGTGGCTAACAGGTGCAGTTGTCGGCGTAACTTTGATTGGATTAGCTTATGCTATTGGTAAAAATATAATTAAGAATCAGTTATGGAATAAAGCACCTTTTCAGGTTATTTTCATTATTTTATTATTTATAAGTACTATTAGCTGTTTAGTGTTTTTATATCAGGCTAAACAAGCTAAATGGCGAGGAATTCTAGCAACATTAACTGGTATCGGTGTAGTAGTTCTTTGGTGTCAGGATGGAGTTTATCGCCGCAGCAATGAATGGTATTGGTCGCACTACTATATAGGTATTGGTGTAACATTACTGATGATTTTTTCCCTAACAATTATTCAAGATATTTATCAGGATAAATCACAACGCTGGCGACTAATTCATACAATTTTAAATTGCATTGCCTTATTACTATTTATCGGACAAGGATTAACAGGAACAAGAGATTTATTAGAAATTACCTTAAGTTGGCAAGAACCTTTTATATATCAATGTGATTTTGTCAAACAAATCTGCCAAACACCAAACTCTCAACCACAAAAGTGAATCAAATTAGAAAAATTTGGCCAAAAATTGATTTATTTTCATTACGAGTACGTTTAACAATTGGTATTGCTGCAGTTTCAGCTTTAGGGTTAAGTAGCTTTGCTATTTGGACAAGCTGGAAAATGCAGCAAATGCTGATTGATGGTCATAAAGATAAAACTGCACAAATCGCTAATCGCTTACCGCGTGATTTACAACTTTATAGTCAAGTGATGTCACCAGAAGCTGGATTGGAAAAAGCAATTGGTGATTTTAAAAATACAAATACATTTGTCTGGATCAGAAATTCAGAAAATAAAATTGTCATCAAATCTACTAATTGGAATCAATTATCTGACTCCATAGAGACTGAATTAATGTCTCTAACCGAGATGTCCAACAAACCCGAAATAGGTAAAATTAATCACCGATACTTTGTTTTATGTGGTCGTTATTTACAAATTCAAGGAAAGACTATCGGAAAATTATTTGTTGTTCAAGATGTTACCTATGAACAGATGATGTTTTTGGCAATGGTGCAGAGTTTAGCGATTGGTAGTATTTTGACAATTATTGTAATTTCTGTAGCGATCGCATTTTATATCAAGCGTGCTCTCCAGCCCCTGCTCCAACTTAGCCAAATGACAGAAGTTATTTCTGCAGCCGATTTACCAGAAGCGAAAATATATATTGAGAAAGCACCTACCGAAGTTAAAGAATTAGCTCAAACCTTTAACATGATGTTATCTCGTCTTTCTCAATCCTGGGAGCAAGAGCGACAGTTTGTCAGTAATGTTTCCCATGAATTACGCACACCATTAACAATCGTACATGGTTATTTACAAAGTGTATTACGGCGGCAAAATAATTTAACTCCCACCCAACAAGAAGCCTTAGAAACAGCTGCATCAGAAGCAGAACGCACCATCCGCCTTTTACAAGATTTACTAGATTTAGCAAGAGCAGATAGCGGTTATTTACAATTCACCATGAAAACCTGCGTGTTGAATGACTTGATTGTAGAAGTTGTCAGCATGGCACAAAAATATAGCGATCGCATAATTATGATTGATTTAATCGCTAAATCTGTTGAGGTCAGAGCCGATTATAGCCGTCTGCAACAAGTACTTCTAAATTTAATTGATAATGCTGTGAAATATTCTGACGCTGACACAGCCATCACCATCAAATTAATTCAGCAAAATGAAGAAGCAATCATTCAAGTTTGCGATCATGGTTATGGAATACCTCTACAACACCAATCGCGGATTTTTGAGCGATTTTATCGGGTAGATGAAGCCCGTACCACCTCCAAAGGCGGTTGTGGTTTAGGTTTATCAATTGTTAAAACTATTGTTGAAAGTATGGGAGGTGGTGTGACTGTGCGCTCAAAATTGGGTGAAGGTAGTACATTTACAATTAATTTACCTGCTTCATTAAATTGTTCATAAATAAAAAACCGGGTAGAGATTGCGATCTCGCTGACAATCTCTACCCGAAGGTTGCTGGTTTAGGAACGTTAGGAAAGAACTCTATAGTTAAAATTATTTACCGTGATTCGGTACCTTGATTGGGGCTACCGGCTACAGAGTCTTCTCCTGGTGCTTCTGGTGTTGCGGTTGGTTTAGCATTACTTTTCTCAGCAGCGCCGGTTTTGCGGATGCTTTCATCGAGGGGAGTTTGATAACCACCAGAGCCGGTGACTGTAGAATCTTGATTGTCAGATTTTTGTTTTTGTTCGGACATAACTATTAACTCCTGTTATTTTATCTAGCCCACATTCTAAGAGACTAATAGCGGCAATTTTATCTATCTAAAATCTGGTTCTAGCTAATTTCTCTATCTGTCCGCAGCATTATTTAGTAGCAACGCATGTATGCTATGGAGAATGCTAAAAGCAGCAGATGCGGAGTTAAAAATTTAGATTAAAAATTTTCATCATTCATATTTCATGCAACACAGCAACTTATCCCTACCAGCTGAATGTGTTCTCCGCAAAGCTACCTCTACAGACCAGTGGTCGATTCGGTGGTTGGTGTTTTCAGCGAAACTCGACCCAACTCAATTACGCTGGTCACAATTTTGGGTCATTGAATGTCAAGGAAAGTTAGCAGCTTGCGGACAACTACGCAACTTTTCCGGGCTACAGGAACTGGGTAGCTTGGTAGTCGCACCAGCTTGGAGGGGTCGCGGTTTAGCTACTTTTCTCACGCAACATTTAATTAATACAGCTACACAACCTCTTTATTTGGAATGTCTCGGTGTACGATTAGCGGAGTTTTACACTCGCTTTGGTTTCGTGTCAGTTTCCTTTCCAGACCTCCCACCATCGCTAAAACCTAAGTTTGGCTTGTCTCAATTAGCTAAAAAGTTGATCAGAGTTCCTGTTGTGTTTATGCAGTACCAACAAAGTTAAACATTTCAATTAAAGCCCTTCTAAGGGTACTCCTAAAAAGCGAGCTAACTCTGCGCCTTGACGTTCCAATTCTGTGACTGCTAAGGGTTGACCCACTCTAGTTAGAGGAATATCCCGTCGTCCTTTCACACGTAGATAGATAGCGCGTACAGGGTTTAAACCTTCTTTCAAAACTATACGCACAGATTGCACATCTTGTATGTTACTGTCAATCTCAATGCGACGATTTTTTCCAGGAAATCCATTGCGAAAAATTTTAAATGTGCCGGCTTCCCGATTGAATTCGTTATAACCGCCGCCCACATCCCATAAAATCACCAACCACAGGTACAGACCTAAAAGCAACCCAGCCGTACCATATAATCCCATCACCAACCCTTGAGGGACGAATACTAGTTGAGTTGGGTCGGTAACTATGAGTAAATTAACTTTTAGATAGCTGGATAAACCAGCCAACAAAAACCCCGTAGCTCCCAAGGTAACAATACTTGCCCACCAATAGTTGCTGAACCGACGAGAACCGAGAACGTTTTGATGTAGGACTCGTGAAGAAATGCGATCGCCATTGTGCGAATCACCCGTATTAATCGTTGATGCAGTCATTGAACTATCTTGTGCTGTAAGGTGTTCTTTTTGACATACCGCACTGTCCTGAAGGCTCAGTGATTCCTTGACGCTTCACAAAGATTTACTACTGAGGTAGTCTTATCTTTTCTCCACGTCCGTTTAAAGTCTCCCAATGCCCTATGGCGACTAATCCAGATTTTACCAAAGTCTGAAGGATGAAGTCGGAAATAAAGAAACTTGTACAGTGAGCTTTTGAGCGTTAGTAGATCCCCATGCTCCATTGCCATTTGTTGAGATTTCTGAGAAAACTTGTGTCAGATTGTAAAAATTCTGATATTCATATTATTAATATAGCTTCGTGTTGAATACCCAGTTCACTAGCGTGGAATGGGCAAAAACACGAACCAATGTGATAAGTTAAGAATCATTAAGTTACCAAAAGCTAGATTCTTAGCTCATGGTACGGGTAACGGCATAGCCATGAGAAGCCCTGACTAACTAGGCAGCCAGCTCTCAGAATCTTAGTAGCGTCAAAGCCTACAAGATTGCCAAACACACGTTAATTCCTCGAAAAAACGTTGCAATTTTAGTAAAAAGAGGATTTTAGTTCGATGACCATCGCAATTGGACGTGCGCCCAGTAGAGGGTGGTTTGACGTTCTCGACGACTGGTTAAAGCGCGATCGCTTCGTGTTCGTAGGCTGGTCAGGGATACTGCTATTCCCCTGCGCCTACCTAGCACTAGGCGGTTGGCTAACCGGCACAACCTTCGTCACCTCCTGGTACACCCACGGATTAGCATCATCCTACCTAGAAGGATGTAACTTCATCACCGTAGCCGTATCCACACCAGCAGATAGCCTCGGACACTCACTGTTGCTACTGTGGGGGCCAGAAGCGCAAGGAGACTTGACCCGGTGGTTCCAACTCGGAGGACTATGGGCATTTGTGGCACTACACGGAGCCTTCGCACTGATCGGCTTCATGTTGCGTCAATTTGAAATCGCACGGCTAGTAGGCATCAGACCATACAACGCCCTAGCGTTTTCCGCACCCATCGCCGTATTTGTCAGCGTCTTCTTGTTGTACCCCTTGGGACAATCCTCATGGTTCTTTGCACCAAGCTTCGGTGTTGCTGGTATTTTCCGGTTCATCCTGTTTGTGCAAGGATTCCATAACTTCACCCTCAACCCCTTCCACATGATGGGTGTAGCTGGAGTATTAGGTGGAGCGCTGTTGTGCGCCATTCACGGTGCGACAGTAGAAAACACCTTGTTTGAAGACGGCGAATCATCCAACACCTTCAAAGCCTTTAACCCCACCCAATCAGAAGAAACCTACTCGATGGTGACAGCAAACCGATTCTGGTCACAGATCTTCGGGATTGCTTTCTCCAACAAGCGCTGGTTACACTTCTTCATGTTGTTTGTACCCGTGACCGGCTTGTGGATGGCGGCTGTAGGCATTGTCGGTTTGGCATTGAACCTCCGCGCTTATGACTTCGTTTCCCAGGAATTACGGGCAGCGGAAGACCCAGAGTTTGAAACTTTCTATACCAAAAACATTTTGCTGAATGAGGGTATCCGTGCTTGGATGGCTCCTCAAGATCAGCCCCACGAACAATTTGTATTCCCTGAGGAGGTATTGCCTCGTGGTAACGCTCTCTAATAGAACATCTGTAATGGGCGCTGGGCGCGACCAAGACTCAAGCGGTTTTGCTTGGTGGTCTGGTAACGCTCGTTTGATAAATTTATCAGGTAAACTGCTCGGTGCTCACGTTGCTCACGCTGGCTTGATTGTCTTCTGGGCTGGAGCGATGACTTTGTTTGAAGTCGCTCACTTTATCCCTGAAAAGCCGATGTATGAGCAGGGTATTATCCTGCTATCTCACCTCGCCGCTCAAGGCTGGGGTGTTGGCCCTGGTGGTGAAGTTGTTGACACCTTTCCCTACTTTGTTATCGGTGTACTTCACCTGATTTCCTCAGCCGTGCTGGGTTTTGGCGGTATCTATCATGCCATCCGTGGCCCAGAAACCTTAGAAGAATATTCTTCTTTCTTTGGTTACGACTGGAAAGACAAAAACAAGATGACCAACATCATCGGTTTCCACCTGATCATCCTCGGATGTGGTGCGTTGTTGTTGGTGCTCAAAGCAATGTTCTTTGGTGGTTTGTATGACACCTGGGCACCCGGTGGTGGTGATGTGCGTGTGATTACAAATCCAACACTGAACCCAGCAGTAATCTTTGGTTATCTGATCAAGTCTCCCTTCGGCGGCGAAGGCTGGATTGTCAGCGTCGATAACTTGGAAGATGTGGTCGGCGGTCACATCTGGATTGCCTTTATCTGTATCGCTGGCGGTATTTGGCATATCTTCACCAAGCCTTTTGCTTGGTCACGTCGTGCATCCATCTGGTCTGGAGAAGCTTACCTCTCCTACAGTTTGGGCGCGCTCTCTCTCATGGGCTTCATTGCTTCCATTTTTGTTTGGTACAACAACACTGTTTACCCAAGCGAATTCTTTGGCCCCACAGGCCCAGAAGCTTCTCAGGCGCAAGCTCTGACCTTCTTAATCCGTGACCAACGGTTGGGTGCTAACGTCGGTTCTGCACAAGGCCCCACAGGTCTAGGTAAATACTTGATGCGCTCTCCCACTGGTGAAATCATCTTCGGTGGTGAAACCATGCGCTTCTGGGATTTCCGTGGCCCTTGGTTAGAGCCTCTACGTGGCCCCAACGGTCTTGATTTGGAAAAAATCAAGAATGACATTCAGCCTTGGCAAGCTCGCCGTGCTGCTGAATATATGACACATGCTCCTCTGGGTTCTTTGAACTCTGTAGGTGGCGTGGCTACAGAAATCAACTCCTTTAACTACGTATCTCCTCGTGCGTGGTTGGCTTGTTCTCACTTCGTTTTAGGTTTCTTCTTCCTCATCGGTCACTTGTGGCACGCGGGACGCGCCCGTGCTGCTGCTGGTGGTTTTGAGAAGGGTATTGACCGTGAGAATGAACCAGCAATGAGCATGACTGAACTCGACTAGAGTTGAGAATTTCTCATCACTGACAATTGAATGTTTTATCAGCTCTTGCGTCAAAGCAAGAGCTTTTTTTTAAAAATGGCAAGGTATTTCCTATACTCCGTGCTCATTTCCCACATTCATTGCTGCTAAAATAGCTTTTTGACTCACATCTTGGTAATGCTTTTGTAAATATTTCATTACCACCTCAGCAGAAGTTAAATTGACTGAATTTTCCTCATCTTTAGCTAGAGGAATTGCCTCTAACATATCTAAAACTGTTTCACTAGTTGATGGTGCAATTACTACTAAAGATGTTTCTAACGGCTCATCATATTGCCAGAAATTGTCTATTTTGATTGCATTTTGGCTATGGGAAATTGGCTGTTGAATGTCAGTTATTGCGGTTGTTTTTATCTCAATTTTAGCGCCGTGTAATTTGCGGAGATCACCGATGATTTGCTCTTGAGTGCGCCCACGTAATTGAAACAAGACAAATGGGTCTTCACTAAAGCGATCGCCTAATTGATAATACACGGCACCAATATGCTTACAAGGATTCGCCTGATCCGGACAAGAGCATTTACTCTGAATATCAGACAGAGTAAAAGGAAACAATGAAAGCCCATTTGTCGTGAAAACTTCTTCAATATTTTGTGGCATTTCTCCTGCTAATAACTTGGCAGCAAAAATTGCCCTTTGAGACATAGTTTCAATTACATAACTCCATTGTTCATCACTAAATGGTTCTAAAAATAAAGAAACTTTGTAAGGTTCAACTTCACTACCTTGAACCCTAGCTAATACTTTCGCACCCTTAAATTCAATACTGAGCACATTACCCTGACGAGCGTAGTTTCTAGCTCGTTCCAACCGCTTTTTAAAGCGATAAGAATCAAGTAAATCAAGCCACCTTTGTGACCACCATTCACGACTTGTTTGTGGAGTAGAATTAGTCATTTTTTTAGTATTAATTCTGAAGTTTGAAAGATGAGAGATTTTGCGAAATTTCCACTACGAAAATTTCATATTTTATTCTGCGTCTTCTTCAATGACAGCACTGCGATCTAGGATGAGTAAATTGCGGAGTTGGTCTGTGTCCATTTCAGTTAGCCATTCTTCACCAGCACCAACAACTTGTTCAGCCAGTTGTTTTTTACTTTCAATCATGTCATGAATTTTTTCTTCTAAAGTACCTGTGCAAACAAATTTATGTACTTGCACATTCCTAGTTTGTCCAATGCGAAATACTCTGTCTGTGGCTTGATTTTCTACTGCTGGATTCCACCATCTATCAAAGTGGAAAACACGATTTGCTCTGGTTAAATTGAGTCCGACGCCACCAGCTTTCAGGGAAAGAATCATGATTGGCGGCCCTTGGGGGTCGTGTTGAAAACGGTCAATCATTTCTTCTCGTTGTTTTTTACTAGTGCTACCATACAAAAACAATATTTCTCGATTTAACTGCTTTTCTAAATAAGGCTTGAGTAATTTACCCCACTCGGCAAATTGAGTAAAGATTAAAGCGCGTCCTGCTTGAGCAGTACCGTAGGCGTCGCCTTCTGCTAAAACCTCCTCTAACATTTCTTGTAACCGTTGCAGTTTGGCAGAATTATGTTTAGCTAATGTTGCTTCTTTCAAATATTGTGCAGGATGATTACAAATTTGTTTGAGCTTGACTAATAAAGCTAAAATCATCCCTCGTCTTTGCAATCCTTCCGCATCATCAATTTCTGTGAGAGATTCCTCTACCACTTTTTGATAAAGTGTTGCTTGTTCGGCAGTTAGACCGCAAAATACAGTCATTTCCTGTTTGTCTGGTAAGTCTTGAATAATCTCCCGGTCTGTTTTTAAGCGACGCAAAATAAAAGGCTGAACTAAGGAACGTAGCTGACTCAAAGAAGCAGCATCGCCATATTTTTCAATGGGCATAGCAAACCGCCGTTGAAAAAATTGTTTATTTCCTAAATATCCAGGATTGAGAAAATCTAAAATAGACCATAATTCTTGCAGTCTATTTTCTACTGGTGTCCCAGTTAAAGCTACACGAAAGTTTGATTCTATTTGTCTAACTGCTTGCGATTGTTTGGCTTCGGAGTTTTTGACATTTTGGGCTTCATCTAAAACAATTGCTTGCCAAGAAATGCTTTGCAAAGACGCGAGATCGCGGTGAATTAGTGAGTAACTTGTGATGATTAAATCGTGCTTTTTAGCTGCTGCTGCAAATGCTTTGCCTTTAGGACGTTTATCACCGTGATATTGCAAAACTTTGAGACTGGGTGCAAATTTCTTGACTTCCCTTTCCCAGTTTCCTAAAACCGAAGTTGGACAAACTAAGAGTGTCGGCTTTTCTAATGCATCTTGTTCTTTGAGGTGTAGTAAAAAGGCAATAAATTGTATGGTTTTACCGAGTCCCATGTCGTCGGCGAGACACGCACCCAAACCCCAACGCTCTAAGAAAGCCAGCCAAGCTGCACCTCGTTCTTGATAAGGTCTTAATTGCCCTTGAAACCCTTGCGGTGTGGGGAGAGGGGTAATTGTCTGATTATTGGTGAGTGTACCGATTAGCTCTTGCAAAGCGCCCGACGCCTCAAAGCTAACTACTGGTAACTTTTCAATTACTTGGGTGTCGCCGCTACTGAGACGCAGAGCGTCTTCTAGAGACAAGGACATTTGGTCTTTGCGGGAAGCAAAAAACGCTTGAGCTGTTTTGATGTCTGGCGATCGCAATTCTACCCACTCGCCGTTAATTTCTACTAGGGGGCTATTCAACGCCACCAATCGGTTAAACTCGGCTTGAGAAATAGTTTGTCCACCAATTGCTAATTGCCATTGAAAATTGAGCAAACTCTGCAACCCTAAGCGTCCTGGTTGTTGCTTTGGGGTTTGGGCTGCAATTTGCAGACCCAAACGATTCGCCCAACCCTCACGGTTGGACAAGCTAGGAGGTAAAATTACGCCCAAACCGCTATCTTCAAATCTCCAAGTGACGGATTTAATAAACTCATAGGCTTGTAAGGGATCGAGTTGACAAGATTGGGGATATTCAGTTTCTAAACTTGCCCCAATGGGGGGGTATAATCTAGACGCTAACCCCAAACCTCGCAAAAAAGTTTCTTGGGGTTGGGTAATTGTCCGATTTTGATAGGTCATTTGCTCGACTGGATGCTGCCATACAGTTGCTGCATCGAGTAGAAAATCTGCGTCATCGATCGCCTGGAGATAATAAGCTAATGTCCAGTGCGTGGCTTTAGACTCTGGCGGGCACAGTTGAAAACAGGTGCGAAATTGAGTTTTATGAGTTAATTGATATTGTAGCGGCATAGTCCAAGCTTTCAGCGCCGCTTGTAGTCTCTCGATGCCAATCGGATCAGCGTTAACTGTGGGTGTGGGATGGGTTAGCGCTTGCAACCACTGACGAACTGCAGATGGTAGAGAGGCCATGATCCTGGTTTCGATTTGGGGTTGGGAACCCATTATGCTCCGCACTTGGGCATCTATAGTTTTATTAAGAAAATTTAGTAGTAATTCCTGGGGTGATGAAGGTAAATCGACGGCGAGGTGATCAGGTGAGAAATTTTCGTTTTCTTGTTGATAAGTGCGACAAGCCAAGGGCATTAATTGGGAAAATTTTTCTAACCTTGTATTATCAACCGCACTGTCTAAAAGTACCTGCCACTGAGCAACTGTAAAACCATCTGTTTGTCGATTAATCGTGGGTAAAAATTTACACCGAGCAATCAAGTCCCAACTCCAGCGAGCAATTTGTGACCAAAATCGTAAATCTCCAGACATAAATACATCTTCTCCCTTGACAGTACTTAAAGGTAGAGAAGAAAGAAACTTCATCGCTGTAGCCGGATCGAGACAAAAACCCTCGACTAACCACGGTTGCAAATATGGAGTAATTTGTGAGTCGATGGTGGCAGAATGCAGCGGAAAAATTGTAGCTGTTCTTGCTGCCGAATCTTCTAAAATTTGAGTTGGTAAAGCAATAATTTGGGAGTGTTTAGGGAGATTAACCTCGCTAGTCATTGCGGTCGGACGCGATCGCCCTGCACCTGCATTACCTGGGGATGGTTGAATTAAGTTAGGTATTTTCAGGTTTTTTACTTCCAACCACTCACCCAACTCCACTGCATTCATGGCTAAGGGATGGAGGGGGACATCTTTTAACAGATGAGACTCGATATGAATCCGAGATACTCGCCAAGTTTCCCCCCAAATAAATAAACTGCTATGGTGATTTTTGATTAACCAACTACCGTGTAAAATTGCCATTTGTGAATTAATTTAAAAATAGTGACTAATAGAATGATACTGTTGGCAAAACATTACTTAACACATTAAATTCCCTGAGATACCGTAGTTGCTGGGTATTAAATGTTGAAGTTATGTAATTCGATTAACCGCAGAAAAAGTATTTCGCATGTGAATAAATAATTCGTCAACGGTATCCGCAACGCAATGACTCCCCTACTTTAAGATTTGTAAAAATTCGGCAAGAAAGCCCTGTTATTCAATGAGCTACCGTGTATACACAAGGCTATAGAAAAAGCATCATTTAATTTATACTAAAATTAATTGTGGAAATTACTGCTGCAAGCTATAGTGAATAAAAGTAATATTACCAAATAAAATTTAAGTGTAATTGCTTATATGGCTACTAACTTAGGACTGATTCAAGGAACCAAAGAGCTACAAGGCAAAATTGACTCTCAAAACACCACGAATGATTTCCTATTTCAAATTGGAAAAACTGCTGGTATTGGGGACTTCATCCGCATTGACTTTGATCACAACAAAGGTAAGGGTGATCTTGATCTAAATTTGCTTACTTCTGGCAGTAGTTCAAAGATTTAACAAGTGTTTTGGTAGCTTCAGAAGAATTAATTCCTGGTGATGGTTACAACTACCACAAAGCATTTGAGGTGCTGCAAAGTAACCCTGAATCAGTGACTGCAGAACAACTCGCTGCATCAATGGTCACAGCTTACAATGAAAAATACAAGAATAATGAGAATGGTTGGAATACTCTTGCTGCAATTAAAACCAGTGCGCTTGGTGGTTTAGCTACTGCCCTCAAAACCTTTACTACGGCTACTCAACAAGCAACTAATAGTGATTGGAATCTAATTAATCAAGCTAGAGCAGATTCGACAAAGTTTAAGAGTAAGTTTCTGCACGATCTGGGCAATTTTGCCAGTAACCTAGTATCAGCAAATGGTCTGACCTCTTCTATCCAGACTGCTGCTGGGCAAGTTATTCAAGCAATACAAGGGTCTGTTTTAGTTCAAACTGAGGCTTCTAAAGCCAAAACAACAGGGCTATCAATTTTTTTACCGAATAATGCAGAGGAATATAAGGATTACACAGATCCAGAAACAGAGAAATATTTCCAGAATCATGCAGCATTTGCAGAAAACGATCGCCCTTCACCCTCTGACTACGCTGTTTGAGCGCCAGGGCGATCGTCGTCACCTAGACGCAAAGCTTGGTCAAGGTATCGTGTCAGACAGCGAGAGAATTTTTTATCTTTGTATGTAGCTGAACCCAGCCTTAGTGCATAAATGTTAGGATTGCCACAGAGAGAGAATAGTGTGCATAGAAGGAAAAAAAACTGAATGGCAGAAGTTGATAAGTCGATATCCTTCGACGGACGGGATATTCGACTGAAGGTCGGCCTACTAGCACCCCAAGCTGGTGGGTCTGTCTTGATACAATCAGGGGACACAGCTGTTTTGGTGACGGCTACGCGATCGCAAGCCAGAGAAGGCATTGATTTTCTGCCCCTCACAGTAGACTACGAAGAAAGATTGTATGCTGCAGGTAGGATTCCCGGCGGGATCATGCGGCGTGAAGGTCGTCCACCAGAAAAAACAATTCTTACCAGCCGTCTGATAGATCGTCCCCTGCGTCCTTTGTTCCCTTCATGGTTGCGGGATGACTTGCAAATTGTGGCATTAACATTGTCAATGGATGAGCAAGTACCACCCGATGTGTTAGCAGTTACAGGTGCATCAATTGCTACCCTTATGGCCCAAATCCCCTTTCATGGGCCAATGGCCGCAGTGCGAGTGGGTTTAGTGGGAGATGATTTCATTATTAACCCCACCTATGCCGAAATTGAAGCCGGAGATTTGGATCTGATAGTCGCAGGTTCACCAGACGGCGTGATTATGGTGGAAGCGGGAGCAAATCAGTTACCAGAGCGAGATATTATCGAGGCAATTGATTTCGGCTATGAAGCAGTGCGAGATTTAATCAAAGCGCAACAGGATTTGATCGCCGAGCTAGGTTTAGAAATTATCGAAGTTGCGCCACCAGAAGTAGACCCCACACTGGAAAATTTCATTAGCGATCGCGCCAACGCCGAAATTAAGAAAATTTTGGCGCAATTTGAGTTGACCAAGCCTGAGCGAGATGCTGCTTTGGATGTGGTTAAAGAAGGCATTGTTAGTGCGATCGCCGAAATGCCTGAAGATGATCCTATCCGCGCCGCTACCATCGCTAACAGCAAAGCCCTAGGTAATACCTTTAAAGACATTACCAAACACTTCATGCGGCGTCAAATCATTGAAGATAACGTCCGTGTGGATGGGCGGAAACTGGATGAGGTGCGTCCTGTGTCTTGCCTAGTTGATGTCTTACCCAAACGAGTCCACGGAAGCGGTTTATTTAACCGGGGGCTGACTCAGGTGCTATCAGCTTGCACTCTCGGTACACCAGGAGACGCCCAAAATCTCAGCGACGATTTGCAAACAGATCAATCCAAACGCTACCTCCACCATTACAACTTCCCACCCTTCTCTGTTGGGGAAACTAAACCGCTGCGGGCTCCAGGTAGGCGAGAAATTGGTCATGGTGCCTTAGCAGAGCGTTCTTTGATACCTGTGCTACCGTCTAAAGAACAGTTTCCCTACGTAATCCGCGTGGTATCGGAAGTACTGTCCTCCAACGGTTCCACATCCATGGGTTCAGTGTGCGGTTCCACCCTCGCCCTGATGGACGCTGGTGTACCAATTACTAAACCAGTTAGCGGTGCGGCTATGGGTCTAATTAAAGAAGGCTCAGAGGTACGTGTTCTCACTGATATCCAAGGTATCGAAGACTTTTTAGGCGACATGGATTTCAAAGTTGCCGGTACAGATGCAGGGATTACCGCCTTGCAGATGGATATGAAAATCTCTGGTTTGTCTTTGGATGTCATCGCTCAAGCTATCCATCAAGCCAAATCAGCGCGCTTGCACATTCTGGAAAAAATGCTCGCTTGCATTGACCAACCCCGTACAGAAACTTCGCCCTTTGCTCCCCGTCTGCTGACAATTAAGATTGATCCTGACATGATCGGTCTGGTCATCGGCCCTGGAGGAAAGACAATTAAGGGCATCACCGAAGAAACTGGTGCCAAAATTGACATCGAAGATGACGGCACGGTGACGATTTCGGCAGTGGATGAAGGTAAGGCGAAAAAAGCGCGTAATATCATCCAAGGCATGACCCGCAAACTCCATGAAGGAGATGTTTATGTGGGGCGTGTAACTCGAATTATCCCGATTGGCGCATTTGTGGAGTTTTTGCCTGGGAAAGAAGGCATGATCCATATTTCTCAACTAGCTGATTATCGCGTGGGCAAAGTTGAGGATGAAGTCGCCGTTGGTGATGAAGTGATTATCAAAGTCCGGGAAATTGATAACAAAGGTCGGATTAATCTCACACGTTTGGGTATCCACCCAGATCAAGCAGCTGCGGCGCGGGAAGCTGCAGCGGTAAATCGGTAAATCGATTGAGGATTTTAGATTGTGGATTGGGGATAATCGCAAATCTAAAATCCGCTATTGATGGCGATTAATTCACTGCACAAAATTAAATTCATTCGTGAAGGTAGGGAACACAGAGCAGCGGGGTCTTGGTGTCTCCCGCCACTCCCCTCAAGTCGGGAAACTCGCCCACGGGAGTGTCTCCCGCCACTCCCCTCAAGTCGGGAAACCCGCCCACGGGGGTGTCTTCCCAAGTGCAGCGACTGCGGAGGAACGGGGGACAAAAAAACAATGTGTGTAATTAATTTTGTTTAGGTACTTATCAAGTTTGGATTTGAGATTAAGTAACCGGAAATGATTAAAATACGTATTTTGTCAAGTAAATTTTATGAGTTCAAAATTATCTGCGCTAGTCGGTCAATTCCATCCTGAATCTTTTGCTCGTTGAGTTCAGCGTAGCCCAAAACAAATTCGCTACCGGGGCTGGTTTTTAGATAATAAGAATGAGCAGCATTAATTCCCACTCCCAGATGTGCAGCACCCTGGACTATTTCTTGATCACTCAAGGTAGTATTGATTTTGACCATCAGATGCATTCCGGCATTTTCGCCGATAATTGTTACTTTGTCGCCGAAATGAGCAGCTAGAGACTTGACTAGAGTTTGGCGTCGCTGGTCATAGAGCGATCGCATTCGCCGGATATGCCGCTCTAAATGTCCTTCATTGATAAAATCCGTGAGGGCGTGCTGTTCTAACAAACTCGATTGGCGGTCTGCTAACCACTTAGCACGGGTAAATACATCTACTAAAGTGTGTGGTAACACTAGATAACCCAAACGCAAAGCGGGAAACAAGACTTTAGAGAATGTACCAACATAAATCACGGAGTTTCTGTGGTCTAATCCTTGCAATGCGGGAATAGGACGCTGACCGTAACGATATTCGCTATCGTAATCATCTTCAATAATGATTGCTTCTGATTTGTGCGCCCAGGCTAACAGTTCTAATCGGCGAGGGAGAGATAATAACGCTCCGGTGGGGAATTGGTGAGACGGGGTGACATAAATTAGTTTAATTTTTGGCGTGATATCTGTTGTCAAGTTGGTAACTAACAGTCCCGATTCATCCACAGACACGGGGAATAAACGCGCCCCGTTGGCTAAAAAAGCTCGCCTTGCTCCCAAATAGCCAGGGTCTTCAACGGCGATCCAGTCACCCCGATTAATGAGGAGGCGTGTGATTAAGTCTAGTCCTTGTTGAGAACCATCAATAATGATGATTTGCTCTGCACTACATTTTACGGCTCTGGAGCGCGAAAGATATGCAGCGATCGCCTCTCGTAGTCGTTGATCTCCCATCGAGTTATTAGTATAGTCGAGCACATCTGTATTCACACGGCAATGGCGAGACAGCAGCTGACGCCACACATGAAGAGGAAATTTGTCAAAGGCTGGTCTTCCGTAACTGAAGCTAATTTGTGCTTCTGGTTCTGGAAGACGAAATAGCGATCGCTCTGTTAAACTCACTCCATAAGCTGATAAAGATATGGGTGAATTGGTGACTTGAGATGTTGACTCAATTGGTGGTGTTTGGAGCAAGTCATCGGGGAGTTGACGACAGACAAATGTACCCGACCCGATAGTTGTTTCTAGATAGCCTTCACTCAGTAATTGCTCGTATCCTTGAGTAACAGTAGCACGAGATATACTTAAAGATTGCGCTAGCGATCGCGTGGAAGGTAGTTTTTGTCCTGGGGCTAATCTTCCGGATAAGATCGCCTGTCGCAATTCTTCATACACTTGGCGATGTAGTGGTGTATGAACGTGGGAGTTAATGGTAATTACAAAGTCCATAGATCAAAGTGGACTGGTAGCTTAATTAAAAAGTGGCACTTGTATCTAGCCAATTTGATTATTACTCTAACCGTGTAGAGTCAAAATTATCAGCTATGAATCCACAACAAGCTCCCAGCCCAAGAACGACTATCAAGCGCGTACCGCAACGAGCAGACTATGAGCGTGATACCATTTATCAAATTTTGGATGAAGGATTAGTTTGTCAAGTCGGGTTTGTGGATCATGGACAGCCTTTTGTTATCCCCACCGCTTACGGCAGAGTTGATGATACATTATACATTCACGGCTCTCCTGCTAGTCGAATGTTAAAAACACTGCTGCAAGGAATCGATGTCTGCGTGAGTGTAACTTTGCTTGACGGTTTAGTACTGGCGAGGTCTGCGTTTCATCATTCAATGAATTATCGCTCAGTGGTAGTATTGGGTACAGCCACACTTGTACAAGATGCAGAACAAAAATTAGTTGCATTGAAAGCTTTTACAGAACATGTTATACCCGGACGTTGGCAAGAAGTGCGATCGCCCAGTCGCCAGGAGTTAGCCGGAACGCTAGTGCTATCTTTACCTCTAGCTGAAGCTTCAGCCAAAGTACGTACTGGTGGGCCGCTTGACGACACTGCTGATTATCAAATACCAGTGTGGGCTGGGGAAATTCCCTTAAAATTAACAGCCACTACACCTATCACCGATTTACGCGGTTGCGAAGCACCCGGTTTCCAGACATCGCCCCGCCAAATTGAAGTACCTATTTATGCTACTAACTATAGTAGGCAATAGGAAATAGTAAAGTTAAAAAGGGTGGGAAGACCCCGCCTCGACGATTTCCATAATTTTTTCAAACTGGAAATTATGGGCTAAATCGATGATATGTTGAATTAACAGAGTGTTTTCTGCAGGGATTTGAGGAACTAATTCTAATATTAAATCGTCGCTACATTGAGCGGCAGCGTGGTACACTTGCCTTATCCATTCTGGTGACATTAATGATAAAAAAGATGATAAATCAGTTGATGTCAAAACCTGCTCTGTTGTTTTTTGTTTTGAATTTGCGCTTTGATAGTTATCTTCTTGATAAAGATATCTTACTCCCAAATATTCACTGATTTTTTCTAATAAAAACTCTTCGCGGAAAGGCTTGTTAATTAAATAGTCGCAGCCTGCTTTAATCATCGCTTCGCGTTGTTCCTCAAAAGCATTAGCAGTCAAAGCAATAATGATGGGATGTTTTTGATACTCAATTTCTGTAGTTTTGATGATTCTTGTGGCTTCGTAACCATCCATTACAGGCATTCGCATGTCCATGAATATTAGGTGTGGTTGCCATTCTAACCACTGGGCGATCGCTTCTTCTCCATTAGTAGCTTCGCGCACAGCAAATCCGACAGATGTCAGCAATTTTACTACTAAGATGCGGCTATCTCTGGCGTCGTCAACCACTAATATCCGATATTCTCCTTGATTTGGTACTAAACCAATTACATGACCTTGATGTTGGTGACTTGTAATTTCGCTGGCGGAAGCAAGGCTAATTTGAATGTGGAAAGCAAATCGGCTTCCTTCTGTGAGGTTGCTGGTGGCGGTGATATCACCACCCATGAGTTGAACATATTTGCGGCTAATTGCTAAACCTAACCCTGTACCTTGTTGAGATTTTCTACCACTGTCTGTTTGTCCAAAAGCTTCAAATAGCAAGTCTAATTCTTGAGGAGCAATACCTAGCCCTGTATCAATTACCTCAAAGTAGAGATGGAGTGTTTTTTTTTCTCCATCTCCCCTCATCTCCACTTCGTGGAGGTGTGGAGTTTCCCATTTTTCCCTGTCCTGGCTGACTCGTAGTGTTACACTGCCAACTTGAGTAAATTTGATGGCATTTCCTAACAAATTGAGAAGGACTTGAAGTAATTTACTTTCATCGGTTTGTATAAATTGCGGAAGTTCGGAATCATATGCAAATATCAGGTCTAAATTTTTAGATGCTGCTCGGAAACGTAACATTTCTTCTAAGCTGGCTAAGAGGCGAAAGAGGTCAAAACTGTTGACATTTAATGTGGTTCTTCCAGCTTCAATTTTGGACATTTCCAGAATGTCGTTAATTAAATTGAGAAGATGCTCACCGGCGCGATTAATGATGGCGAGGTTTTGTTGATGTTCCGAGGATAAAGAATTTTCATGGCTCATGACTTGGGTAAAGCCAAGGATAGCATTAAGCGGTGTGCGGAGTTCATGGCTCATGTTGGCGAGAAATTCGCTTTTAGCGCGGTTAGCGGCGTCAGCGGCGATCGCAGCTGCTTGTAATGCTTGTGATTGGTTTTGGGTTTGTCCGAGTAATTGTGCTTGCTGTAAAGCCACTCCTAGCTGATTACCAATTTGCTCGACGATGTTGATTTCTTCAGTTTTCCATTGACGGGGGCTAGAATTTTGATAACTCGCTAATAATCCCCACAGTTGATGACCGCAGAAAATGGGAACGGTAATATAGGCTTGGGCTTGAAAACGCTCTAAAAGGTTGATGTATTCAGGGTGAAACCCCGCTTGATAAATGTCTGAAACACACCGGAAACTTGCATCTTGGACTGTTTGTAGATCAGGCTCTCCAGTACTCAACATTTTCATAATGCAGCGATCGTCTTGTAGAGCTTCTTGTGTGAGGTGAGGATTGTTTGTTTGCAAATCAATCAGGGAAATCCAATCACTTCCCACCGATTCTGAGACAAATTCGCCATTTCCATCGGGATGGAAACGATAGACGACGACCCGATCGCAGTTGAGGACTTGGCGTAATTCTTGGGTAGTTGCGCCAAAAATTGTCTCTAAATCCAAGGTTTGACGCATTCTTTGAATCACTTGGGCGATCGCTCTTTCTCGTTCTGCGCTTTCTTGTAGTTCTAATTCTGCACGTTTGCGATCGGTGATTTCGATGATCACAGCACCCACACCAGAAGGGCGATCGTTTTCACCGGGAATGGGAAAATAAGAAGCGAGGAAGTGACGGGTATTACCTAAGTGATGCAGTGAAGCAGTACTGATTTCCACATTCACAATCGGTTGATTGCGGGTGAACACTTGGTGATAAAGTGGTGCTACCCTTGATGCCACATCGGGAATGATCTCATGGAGGGTTTTTCCCAGATGTTCTTGTTGCGGTAAACCATTAATCTCGGCTAGCAGTTCATTAATTTGCACAACTCGCAGTTGTTGATCGAGAATCGACATACCCACCGGCGCACCGCTAAAAAATGCATTCAAACTGGCTTCTCGCAACGCCAGTTCTCTTTCTAGGGTTTTACGTTCATTGATATCTTTGTGAGTACCTGTCATGCGTAAGGGTGTACCCCAACCGTCGCGTTCGCAAACTTGACCACGGGATTGAATCCATTTCCATTCTCCCCCAGCGCAGCGCAACCGAAATTCTACTTCAAAAACTGGTCTAGCACCTTGGAGATGGGAGTTTAAAATTGAGTGAATAGTAGATGTGTCTTCTGGGTGTACCAAATCCCAAAAAGCTTGTATATTTTCCTCAACTTCTTGATTCTGATATCCCAGCATTTTTAGCCAGCGCCAATCCCGATAGATTTGTCCAGTGGTGAGATTCCAGTCCCACAAGCCTAAATCGCTTGCTTCCAAGGCTAGCTGTAGACGTTCTTCAATTTTTCTGTGCGCCGCTTCTACTAGTTTGCGCTGAATCAGCCCACCCAACTGAGCCGCAACAGCCCCCACCAACAGCAGTAACCGCTTATCGACAGCAGCAGAGCTACGTTTAAAAAATACCAAAACAGCTAATACTTGCTCATCAGCTAAAATTGGTACACCAAAGCCAGCTTGGAAACCAACTTTTGCGGCTTGTGGCGATCGCACAAACACCTGGGGTGAAGCTTGGGAAACATCTTCTATCCATTCTGGCTGCTTGTTTTGCCAAACTCGCCCTACCATCCCCATTCCCGGAGTAAATGTCAACCTTTCACTATGGTGACAAAATTCTGCCAAACTACTATTTTCACCGTGCCAAACTAAACTGTGTTGCAAAACCTCGCCATCATCACTAGGTATCCAGGCTTCACCAAAATCCCAACCGATAGTGTGACAAATTAAACGCAAAACAACTGCCAAAGCACTGTTGACATCAACAGCGCGGGCGATCGCTTGAGTGGTCAGCAGTAATAAACGGCTTTCATTTTCGGCTTGTTTGCGTTCAGTAATATCTTTAGCAGTCCCCAGGATATACTGTTGTTCATCAATTGCGATGATTTCTGCACTAAACAACACCGTCTTGATTTCTCCATGAGCAGTGCGGACATCTACCTCATGGTTGCGGATTGCTTTTGTTTGTTGCAAAATCTGGGAAAGAAAAGTTGACTCTTCTGGATTTACCCAAATCTGCAATTCTTGATTAGTGCGACCAATCACTTGCGAGCGAGAATAGCCAAAAAATCGACAAAAGCTATCGTTGACTTCGATATGACCAGTTTGGGGAAAAGTGCTGAGGGCGATGGGGTCGGGGGATGATCTAAAAGCTGATCCTAATTTTTCTTCTGAGGCGCGTTTTGCGGCTTCGGCGCGTTTGCGTTCTCTGGCTTCGAGTGCTAGAGAAACTAAATTTCCGAGGGAACGAGCAAAATTTTGGTCTTCTAGTGTCCAATTATGAGCCACTCCCACTTGTTCCAAGCAGAATATCCCCACAGTTACACCTCCTAATCTGACAGGGACACTCAATTTAGAAGTGATACCAAAAGGTGTTAAATAAGACACGCTCAATTCTTGAGTAATGGGGTCGTGATGGGGGTCATTGGTAGCGACGATCTGAGCACCTTGTAAAGCTTGAAAATAAGCAGGATAATCTCTAGCTGATAGTAAATAGCCTGCGCTGTGTTGGCGAAGACTTTGTGTAAATAAGTCGAGACAACGCATTTGATGGAAATTTTCCCCAAAAAACCAGACACTGGCTCGCTCAACAGCAATATTTTTTGCACCCGCTTCTGTAATTGCATGTAAAGCAGCTGTTAAATCGCTTTGATAAAGTACTTGATTTTTTGCTAGTTGTGTGAGTACAAGATTATGCTCGCGGAGCTTGTCAGTGCTGGTTTGTAATGCTTGTTCTATTAAAAGGCGATCGCTAATATCCATCAGCGTAGTCACAACAAAAAATTTGCCATCATCTTGTTGAAAAACTGTCTGATTCATCTCGACACTTAAGTGTGAACCATCTTGACGTTGAATCACAAATTGACTTTTTTTTTCTTGACTGCCATTACCAATAAAATTATGATATTGCTCAATTAAATTAAATTTTTCTGTAGTTGTTAAATCTGGATAATGGATAGTAAATTGTTTGCCTATTAGCTGACAACGGGTAGATTCATATATTTGACAATAAGCTGGATTTACCTCGACAAAATATCCATTTTCATCTGTCAAACAAATTCCTACTTTAGCTGCAGTTAAAATAGATTCTATTTGTTTATTTCTATGATTAAGAGCAACTGCATAACGTTGACGTTCTTGAATTTCCCATAACAGTTGCTGATTTTGCTGTTTTAATTGTTTTTGCAGTTTTTGAATAGTTAGTTGATGTTCAATGCGGGTGAAAACTTCTTCTACTTGAAAAGGCTTGGTAATATAGTCTACACCACCTAATTTGAAAGCTTTGATTTTATCAAAAACATCATGCAAAGCACTAATAAAAATCACCGGGATATCACGAGTTGTCTGATCAGCTTTTAATAGTTGACAAACCTCATAGCCATCAATTTCTGGCATTTTGATATCCAGTAAAATTAAATCAGGTAATATTGTTTGCGCTTCCTTGACAGCCATTAACCCAGAACTGACGCCCCGGACTGTATACCCAGCAACAGAAAGAGTAGCAGATAAAATTTGCAAATTTGCCAGTGTGTCGTCAACTATTAAGATGCTTCCTTTATTTGTCTGTTGTGGCTGGCTATCCATAGGAGTTTATGTAAACTTCTATTAAATTTAGCTTAGAGGCCAACCAATTACTATCTGTCTCTACACCCCCATTCCCCTGATGTGCTCCCCACTGTTGCTAGCTATAGTTAACGAACAGGTAACACTTCAAAGGAGGAAAGAGATGGAAATCAAGCCTAATCACCCATCACTAGCACTCACAAAAATTCCCCCGAATCATCTCAACATCATGGGTTACGTTGATGAATCAGAGGTGAATGGGCCTGGTTGTCGCGCGGTTGTTTGGGTGCAAGGTTGTCCCCGCGAGTGTCCTAGCTGCTTTAATCCTGAATCTTGGTCGTTTGAAATTAATCAACTGATTGCTGTGGATACTCTGGCTGAGAATATCCTCAAAAATCCTCGCAATACAGGTGTAACATTCTCCGGTGGTGAACCGTTTTGGCAAGCATCAGCTTTGGCGTCTCTGGCTGGTAAGCTAAAAGCTGCTGGGTTAAGTGTGATGTCGTTTACGGGCTTTACCCTCAAACAGCTACAGTCTAAATCTGCACCTCCAGGTTCCCAAGAATTACTAGCACAATTGGATATTTTAATTGATGGGCCGTTTGTGGAATCTTTAGCAATTCATTCACCTAACTCTCCTGTCTCGTCCAGTAATCAACGAGTGAATGTTTTCAATCCCGCTCTTAAAGATCAAATTACCTGGGCTAGTGACCAGATAGAAGTCCACATTCTCAAGGATGGTAGCCGTATCGTCACTGGCTATCAGGGGTCTTTGGAGTTGAGTTAATTGGGTATGGGGCAAGGGAGGTGGGGAGGTGGGGAGATGGAGATGAAAGTTTATTTTCTTACCTTTTTCCCCAATTTCTTTTAAAAAGAGCTGCCAGATTTCCGATATTCTAAGGCTGTGACACCTTCATGTTCTAATACTTCTCCTTGCTCGATGACTGCATAAATTAGCCATCTATCGCCGCATTGGATTTGATTTTTGACTGTGCATTCTAAATAGGCTAGTGCTTCTGTTAAAACTACACAACCATTAACGGCTGTTTTTGTGGTGAGGTTGGCGAAGGGATTATCTCCGGAAGCACTGTAGCGAGAAAAATAGCGGCGGACGTTTCTTCCTTCTTTGAGGATATTCAGCACAAATTGATCGCCAGGATGATGTAATAAATCTGCGTTCTGTTCTTGGGCGATCGCTATCATAATTCCTGGTGGGTTAAATGTGGCTTGAGATACCCAAGAAGTTAAAAATGCTTTATGGTTTTCTTGATCACGAGTTGTGACTACGCATAATGAGCCAATAATCCGCCCTACAGCTTGTGCAGTTCTATCTACATGTGTTTCTGTGACAACTTGACGGGGACTACGGAATTTCTTGGTTTTTTTCAAGTTTTGGGCAAAGGTGGCACCTGCGAGTTGACTCTGCTCTAAAATTTCTGGCGTGGGGCTAAACCGGACGCGAATTGTGTCAAATCCTAAACGGTAATTAGCATCTTTGAGTTTGCTTTCTAATAAGTCGATGGCTTCACCACTCCAACCAAAGGAACCAAATACCCCCGCTAACTTGGTTTTAGCGGCTGTGGAAAGGACAATTCCTAAAGCTGTTTGGATTTGGGTTGGTGCATGACCGCCCAAGGTGGGTGAACCGATAATGAAGCCATCGCAGGCTTCGATAATGCGGGTAATCTCCGCAGAGTCGGCTAATTCACAGTTGACTGACTCGACATTGACGCCGTTTGCAATTAAACCTTGAGCGATCGCATTTGCTACAATTGCTGTATTTCCATAAGCAGATGCATAAAGTAATGCTACTGTCAATTCTTGAGATTTTTGTCCTTGACACCATTGGCGGTAATCATAAGTAAAGCGGCTGAGGCTGTAACGCACAACTGGGCCATGTGCTGGAGCATAACATTTAGCGCCGAAAGCGGAAAGTTTATCTAAGGCAACTTCAACTTGTTTGGCTTGGGGTGCATGGAGACATTCAAAATAATAACGACGTTCTGCATCTAAAGTCTTCCAGTCTTCATCAAACAAAGTATCTTCGCAGATATGGGCGCCAAAAAATTTGTCTGTGTAAAGAATTTTAGTAGCAGAATCATAGGTGCAAACTCCATCCGCCCAGCGGGGAGTTGGGGTGGTGATAAATGAGAGCACATGTCCTTGTCCTAAATCGAGAGTATCCTCAGAACGGACAACTTGGATGCGTGATTCCCATTCAGGAAAAGCGGTTTTCACAGCATTCGCAGCGGGACGAGAACAAATCAGGGTCGCTTGCGGTGCTTGAGCAAGTAATACTTGCAGAGTGGCGCGGCGGTTGGGGTTAACATGACCAAGAATGACATAATCGAGAGTGGTGAAATCTAGATATTGTCCTAGTTGCTGCAGGTAAATTTCCGTAAAAGACTCACCAGGAGGGTCAATTAAAGCTTTTTGGTCAGCTTGGATCAGATAAGAATTCGCCGTAGTTCCCCGCTGACGGGAGTATTCTACCTCAAATTTTAATCGTTCCCAAGTACGCGATCGCAAAATTAAAGTATCTTTGCCAATTTCCGTAACTTGTACATCTCTAGAACGGGAGGGAGTTAGTGTAGCGACAGACATAATGACCTCGTTTGGGAATGTGGGGTGGTGGGGAGTGTGGGGGGTGTGGGGGGTGTGGGGGGTGTGGGGGGTGTGGGGGGTGTGGGGAGTTGGTTTGCAGTTATTTGGTTTGCATTTGCTGTTTTTGCGACAGCATTTGCTGTTTTTGCGACAGCATTTGCTATTTTGGGGACAACAATTGCTATTTCAGCGACAGCAATTGCTATTTCGGCGACAGCAATTGCTATTTTGGCGACAGCATTTGCTATTTCGGCGACAGCATTTGCTGTTTTTGCGACAGCATTTGCTATTTCGGCGACGACAATTGCTATTTCAACGACAACAATTGCTATTCATCACGACCCCTCATCACCCCACCTCCCCATCACCCCACCTCCCCATCCTCTATCGACTGTTATTTTGTGATAATTCTGATTTGATAAAATTTTGGTAGCGTTTGGATACTTGCTGTTCTGGATCAATTCCTTCAAAGGTAGGAGGTAGCCAAACACGAAGAAAGAGTAATAATCCCAGAACTAATAAGAAAGCACAAGTTGCTAAAACTTGACTCCAATTTGTTTCTAGCACGCCTTTAACAATGACTTCTCTTAAGGCAGAAACAATAGAAACTTCTACAGCCACACCAATAGATATGCGCTGTTCTTGGAGATAAATAATCAATAGCCGAAACAATTCAACTAAGATTAATAAGAAGAGAATATCGGCAGTAACAACATGAAAATCTAAAGGTGGAAGTAGAGAAAGAAACATATCTCTCACCTGTAGCACCATGAAGCTAAATAAACCGATACACAAAGAAATTACAATTACATCTTGAATAAATTCCAAGGTGCGAACAATGCGACTTCGATTAATTTCGTAGAGAGAAATTGGGGTATTGTCAACAGGCTTATACATAGTTTTTTATGGTGGAGTGATGGGGAGGTGTGGGAAGGGTGGGAGGTGTGGGGAGTGTGGGGAGCGTGGGAAGATGACGGAGAAATAACTATTCTCTATTCTCCATTCCCTAGCCCCTAGCCCCTAACCCCTAGTCCCTAATTTAGTAATGATTGCCAATTTTGCGGTGGTGGGCGGCGGTGAGTGCGTTTAATTTGGCAACTCTGCCGGTTTGGACGGTGCTGTATATAATCCAGTGGTCGCCGCAGTCCATGCGGCTGGTGATTTCGCATTCTACGTAAGCTAATGCTTCGGCTAAAATGGGAGATTCGTTAGTTCCTGGATAAGTTTTGATGCTGGCAAAACGGTCTGCACCGGGTGCAAAACGTTTGAGGAAATGTTTCATTAATCCTTGATAGTTGCCTTCTTCTAAAATGTTTAAAACAAAGCGATCGCCTATTTGCATTAATGATTCTATTGCTCTGTCTTTGGATACAGCAATGGCTACGCCCAAGGGATTGAGACTGGCTTGTGTCACCCAAGAGGCGAACATGGCGCTTTGAATTTCTCCTTTTTTAGCGGTGATAATATATAACCCGGTGCTAATTCTGCCTAGGGCTTTTTCTAAGTCTGTGTTGATAGATTTGATTTGTTTAATTGTGCGATCGCGTGTTAACCATTGCCCGATATCTGTTCCTGCTTCTTCGCACAATTGTTCTATGGTTGGGGTGGGAATTTCTTTGACTAAAATCGGGGGAAAGGCTTCTGTTAATCCTAATTCCTGAAATTTATTGCGTAGGGGATAAATGGGTTCATCTTCTCCACCTCCTGACTCCAATAAACCAACTGTTTGTTTATTATGAACAGCGGCTAATATTGTGCTCAAAGCAGTATGAGCTATCAGTGAAGATTGGGGGGGCATTCCGATGATTAAACCGGAGGATTGAGCGACTAATTCCCGGACTTCTTGGGGTTCAGTATTATTAAAGTCTATTAATTCTACGGCAACATTTGTTTTGATAATACCGTGTGCTATGTTACGCGCTAATTGCTCGCTATAACCATAATCTTCTGCATAGAATATAGCTACTAATGTTTCTGTTTTGGCTTGTTCTAAACTCCAGCTTTGATAGCGTTGAATTGCTGTGGTTACATAGTTTTGTAGTAAAGGGCCATGTCCTGTAGCGATTGTATTTATGGTGAGTTTTTCGATGCGTTTTAAAGCTGCTAATACAGAGCGGGCGTTGGGGCCCATGAGGCAATCATAGTAATATTTAAAATCTTCCTCTATGGAGATGAAATTTTCATCGTAGGTGTGATCGTCACAATAATGCATCCCGAAGACATCGCAGGTGTAGAGAATGCTGGTTTTGTGATCGTAGGTGAAGATTGTGTCCGGCCAGTGTAAGTTGGGTGCTGAAATAAATTCTAATTCATGACCGTTGCCTAAATCTAAGCGATCGCCATTTTTTACCACCAGTGATTGAAAAGGCTGGTGAACCATATTTTCTAAAAACTGAATCGCAATCTTAGCGCCAACAACCGTAATCGTTGGTGCTAATTGCAAGATATCTTTCACCAATCCGCTGTGGTCTGGTTCTGTGTGACTAATAATCAAGTAGTCTATTTGCGTTGGGTCAATTAATCCTGTCAAGATATCTAGGTATAATTGCTCAAACTTGCGGTGAGAAGTGTCAACGAGGGCGACTTTTTCCCCTTGAATTAAGAATGAATTATAAGTTGTACCGTTCCGTAAACCAAACTCGATATCAAACCGTTCTCTATCCCAGTCAAGAGAACGGATAGCCGTTGTTTCCGGAGCAATTTCAATAATTTCGATTGTCAAAAGTCCTGGAGTTGAATTAGCTTGATGAAGTTCTGTGAGTGCAACCATTCGTGTTCTCCAAAACAGATGTGATGAGGATTTCGTGTTCTTATCTTTAACTTTGACTCATAAGTAACAAATAGTAAAATGCCAATTTATAAAGTTATCGATTAGGAAGATTTATGGTTGATTTACCATAGAATTTTCTATGGCGATCGCATCAGCAATAGCATGATCCAAATTTGATAGAAAGGTATATGAAAACCAAAAATACCCGACTTCTCAAAGAAATCGAGTATCTGCTTTATCATGCAATGGAAATCTTTAGAAGGTGAAGGTAGAGCGGAGTACGCCTACGGCTGTGGTTTCATTGTTGCTGTTACCTTCCGGATTAAATAGCACAAATGCACCTGGAGTGATGCTGATGTTGTCGCTGACTCTAATTCGATAGTAAGCTTCTAAATGATAAGGAACAGCTCGATTTATTACACCAGCTCTAGGAGCATCATCATATAGCGGCTGTCCAAAAATTAATCCTGCATTATTTCCAGGTTTCAGTAAATCTTTGAAATGAAGCCCTACCATCCAACTAGTAAAGGTGGTGGAAGCGTTGACGGTACTAGAAGAATCATCGACAAATAGTGCTGCTCCATAACCAGCTAAAGCAATTTTTGGTGAAAGACGCCAATTTATAGTTCCGCCAAAAGAGTTAAGTTTAACTGGCGTTCCTAGTGGTACGTTGGGTAAAGCGCCGATATCAGTACTCGTTAATCCTGTACCTAAAATGTTGATTTGGTGATAGCTATTGGCATAGTTTAAGCCGATATCGAAGGATTTACTGGGTTTAAAGGTTAATTGCGCGGCTATGACGCTGCTACCGTTAAACACACCAGATCCTAACGGTGTACCAGACACACCAGGTGCGATATCTGCAGCCGAATTAGGTAAGTTGGCATTGACACTACCATACAAAGCTCTCAAATCCAATTGATTGGAGATGCTAAAAATAAATCCGGCTGCTGATGCTAAACCTGAACCGGAAGTACCGCCAGAAACTCGAACTACAGGGTTCAAACCAGCAAAGCGAGAAATTGATTCTTGTCCTTCACCATAAAAGGGTGAAATTGCAGGGAAAGCATCGGAAGTTTCGGCTGCAGTTCCAGCAAATAATGTTAATTTGTCAGCGACGGGAAAGATATAAAGTAATTTGTAGAGTTGCAGTGAATTAGCACTGATACTCGCTAAATTCTTCACATCAAGTCCCGGAAATTGAGGCTCAAAACTGGTACGAGCGCTGCTAGAACTGAGTAGGGGGGAAGCTAATCCTAAAGATTCTTGAACACTACCAGTACCATTGACTCCACCCAAAAAATTATGAGCTTGTAAACCAGTAATTAGTAAGTCTTTACCTGTGAAGCTAGTGGTTAAATTTAATCTAACTCTAGTTGCCAAGATAGCATTAGGATCGTTACGTCCAGGAGCGCCGCCAGTAGCAGCAACTCCTGCCATAATAACTTCGCCATTCAGTTTAGTAGTTGTGGAAAACTGCTGGGCTTCTAATGTGGCTGTGCGACTTTCTAAAGCATCTACTCTACCCCTCAAAGTTGCTAGTTCTGCTGAAAATTCTTCTTGCAATTTCTGCAAAGTTGCTAAGTCGTTTTTAGTGACTAAATCAGTAGTTGCTGTGGCGATTAATTCATTAACTCTATCTAAACAAGCGTTTAAACCTGCAGCAAATTCATAACGAGTTAAAGCTCGATTTCCCCGATAGGTGCTGTTAGGATAACCGGCGATGCAACCGTAGCGTTCGACGAGAGATTGCAGTGCTTGAAAAGCCCAATCGTTGGGCTGGACATCAGATAATTGTGAAACAGATGTTACTTGTGCCAAACTTGCAGGTGTGGCTATGGGTTGAGATGATGTAACGGGATTTGTGTTGATACTATTATCAGTAGCTGCTGATATTTCCGGTTTATTATTTTCTTTTTGCTGGTCAATCTTTTCTGGATTAGGAATTGCTTGTACAGGTAACAATCCTAAAAATAAAGATAGAAAACTTGCGCCACCAGCACAAGCTAGTAGATATATGTTCATTGCCACTCCTCACAGATACATACAAAATTTGACCGCAAAAATATTAATAATACTTTTGTGGTGAATCAAAAATTAGGCAGATTTCGTAACAAATAGTTGCTGAATATGCCGTAATTTTTATGAATAAACCTAATTTATTTTAAATTAATTTAGTAACCGTCACACAAGTAAATATCACAAATATTTATAAGGTATACATTGAGGTTAGGGGCTAGGAACTAGGGGCGCTTAGGCTAGCTAGCGTGTGCCTCATGTAATTGGGAACTGCCATACATACATTAAATACTATTGAGTGCCACAAGTAATAAGAAGATGATTTGTAATTTCGATAGTTACCATTCGAGTTAGCAAATCATGTATGATTCACAATTGAAAACAAGCATATATTGCAACTGATGAAAATAGGCAGTTTATGAAAATCAACAATTGTCAATGAGATTAATCAAACACCGCCTACTGTGGGCTATTTTGCTTTTGGTGACAGCATTGGTGATTACCCTGGGGCTTTCTCTGTCCCAAGGCGCAGTACCGTTGAGTTTAGCCCAATTAGGAGACGCAATTCTGCACCGGGGCGATCGCATTAATCAAACTATTCTCTGGGATTTACGTATCCCCCGAATTATGGCGGCGTTAATTGTTGGTGCGGCGTTGGGAATGTCGGGGGCGCTGTTACAAGGTATGTTACGCAATAGCCTCGCTGATCCGTTTATTTTGGGGATATCTGCGGGTGCGGGACTGGTGGTAATTGTGATGGTAACACTACAAGTCTTTGCAGCGGCGATTCCCTTAGCAGCTTGGCTGGGAGCAATTTTAACCTCAATTATCGTAATTTTACTGGGGCGTGTGGGGTCGGGAATTGCGGTGGAGCGGTTGATTTTGGGGGGTGTAGCGATTAGTTCTCTATTCGGGGCGGTGCAAAGTACACTGCTGTTGTTAGCCGAAGATGGACAAATTCAAATTGCGCTGAATTGGCTGATTGGTAGCCTGAATGGTCGGGGTTGGCAAGAAATTATCACGGCTGGCCCTTATATTATTGTGGCATTGTTGGGGGGATGTTTGCTGGCGCGGTCGGTGAATGTGCTGGCGTTGGGCGATGATTTGGCTGTGGGTTTAGGGGTTTCGTTAGTGCGATCGCGTCTTTTAATTGGTGGTGTCGCCACTTTATTAGCTGCGGGAGCAGTTAGCATCGGCGGTTTAATTGGGTTTGTGGGGCTGGTTGTTCCTCATGGTGTCCGCTTGATTGTGGGTACTGATCACCGCTTTGTGCTTCCACTTTCCGCCCTTGCTGGTGCTTGGCTACTCACCTTTGCAGATTTACTCTCCAGATTGGGAGCGATAGAATTACCAGTGGGTTCGGTGACGGCTTTGTTGGGTTCACCGTTGTTTATTTGGTTACTTTATCGTCGTTCGGCTGGGTTTAAGGAGTAAACTACCCACACTGACCTTGCGGTACAGTGTGGGCTTTCAGTAGCCCTGAAGAGTCAGTGCTGAGAGAACAACACAAACGGTTCGAGCCTCCGGGCTGGCTTACGAACAGCCCCAATAATTCAATCATTTTTGCTCCGTTCAAATCGGCATCGCTGGACAAGCCGCAATTACCGCACTTGAACTTCTTAACAGAGCGCAAACCAATGTGTAGGCATCGGTTACAGGTTTGAGAAGTGTAGGCAGGAGGAACGGCAACAACTTCCACACCATCCCGAAATCCTTTGTATTCCAGAAACATTCGCAACTGATAGAACGCCCATGAGTTACTTCTGCGGCGTTCTGTCTTGTTGCGTGGATGAAGGTTTGTCCTTTCACGGATACCTGTCAAATCCTCAATCGCTACAAGTGCTTGTTCACTTTTGGCTTGCTGAATGATTGTTTTGCTAATGTTGTGGTTTACCCACGATTGAAATCGTCTCTCTCGCCCCGATAGCCGTGCCAAGACCTGCCGACATCTACGCCGACTAGACCTTGTGCGTGTGGAAGCTTTTTGTTGGAGAGACGCTCTGACTCGGCTATATTTATCCCTGGTTTCGGTTAAGGATGAGGCTTTTGACATGAACCAATGGACATCTCTAAAAATTAATTCTGTATTACCCAAAATTATTGGTAGGGGCGAACGGCCGTTCGCCCTTACATCATTTCTGGAGATATCTAATAGGTTACATTAGGAATTTTCCATGTTGAATTGTTTATGAAACTACCCTCGTACATGCTGATAGGATTATTTCTGAGTCTACTCCTGAGTGTTGTGCCGTTTTCAGAAACTTTGCTCCAAGCGGCTACACCTACAGCAGTTACGCCTGTATCCGGTGTTGCTCTCACTCAGGGAGTGCAAAAAACATTACTGGATAATGGTTTAACTGTACTCACTAAGGAAGTCCATACCACTCCGGTGGTGAGTGTACAGGTTTGGTACAAAGTTGGTTCGCGGAATGAGGTGAAGGGAGAAAGCGGTATCTCTCACCAGTTGGAGCATTTGATGTTTAAAGGTACTACTGAGCGTCCTGTACAGTTTGGTCGGCTTTTTAGTGCTTTGGGTAGTCAATTTAATGCTTTTACCAGCTACGATGAAACTGTATATTTTGGCACAGTGCAGCGTGATAAACTACAGGCGCTGTTGACCTTAGAAGCCGATCGCATGAAAAATGCTCTCGTTGGTAGCGACCAACTCCAAAGTGAAAAGCGGGTGGTGGTTTCTGAGTTACAAGGTTATGAAAACTCACCCAGCTATCGTTTGGATCGAGCGGTGATGCGAGATGCTTTCCCTAACCGAGCTTATGGTTTACCTGTGGGAGGAACAAAGGCTGATGTGGAAAAATTCACTCTCCAACAGGTGCGGAATTATTACCAAACCTACTACAGTCCGGAAAATGCCACTTTGGTGATTACTGGCGATTTTACTACCAAACCAGTACTCAAAGTAGTTAAAGAAACTTTTGGTCAGCTATCACCAAGAGTTAAAGAGAGCGCCAACACCAGGAGACGCAGAGAGATAATTTCCGCCTCGACAGCACAAAAAGCGCCAATTGTGCTCAAGCAACCGGGGAGTGTGGGACTTTTGCAAGCTGTGTATCCTTTACCAAATATTCAGCATCCTGATGTGCCGGCGATCGATTTGATGGATACTATCCTCACGGGGGGTCGCAGTTCTCGGCTGTATCAAGCTTTGGTGGAATCTGGACTAGCTAGCTCAGTGAACGCTAGTGCTGCAGAATTGATTGAACCGGGTTGGTATGAAATTCGCGCGACAGCGGCTCCTAGTCAAGAATTAAGTAAAATTGCTCAATTTTTGCAGGCGGCGTTGTCAAAACTGCAACAGCAACCAGTAACTTTAGAAGAATTAAACCAAGCGAAGACACAATTACAAGCTTCGTTTATTTTGGGGAATCAGGATATTACCAGTCAGGCTAGCCAATTAGGGTATAGTCAGACGATCGCTGGAGATTATCGCTATATTGAACGATATTTGAGTGCGATCGCTCAAGTTACTCCCCAAGATGTCCAACGGGTAGCGCAGACTTACCTCAACCCAGCCAAACAAACTGTTGGCTTTTTTGAACCGACTCAACCAGATGGTCAACCGGGGAGTTCTGGTGGTGGTTCTGGTCGCACTTTGGAAAACTTCAGCCCTGGTCAACCTGTAGACCCCGCCGAATTGGCTAAATATCTCCCCCCAACAACCTCTGCGACTACTGCTAATCAGCAACCGCTACCGGAGCAGTTTTCTTTAAAAAATGGGTTGCGAGTGCTATTGTTACCTGACAAAAGTGTCCCCACTATTAACTTGAGTGGACAAATTGAAGCTGGGAGCGAGTTTGATGGAAATCAAAAAGCGGGATTAGCGAATCTCACTGCTAACAATTTGATGAATGGGACAAAAACCCAAGATGCTTTAACTTTGGCGAAAATCTTAGAAGACCGGGGAGCTGGTCTGGATTTTGCTGCTAGTCGGGAAGGGGTGAACATTAGCGGTCAAGGTTTGTCGGCTGATTTACCTTTATTAGTGCAAACTTTGGCGAATGTACTTGAAGATGCTACCTTCCCCAGCAACCAGCTAGAACTAAGTCGTCAACGGGCGCTGACAAGTCTGCGATCGCAATTAGATGACCCCAACGGATTAGGGAGACGGGTATTTCAACAAGCAATTTACCCGGAAAGTCATCCTTTTTATAGCTTCCCTACAGCCGAAAGCTTGAAAAGTATTACTCGTGATGATGTGCTGGGCTTTTATGAAAAACATTATCGCCCGGATACAACGACGATCGCTTTTGTGGGTGATTTTGATCCAGTTAAGGTGAAAGCTTTGCTCAATCAGACTTTTGGCAGATGGCAAGCTACAGGTAAAGCACCGATGCTAAATTTACCTACAGTATCGCTACCATCGACGCTGACTCGTTTGAGCAAAGTTATTCCCGGTAAAGCCGAAGCTGTCACCTACATTGGTTATCGGGGAATATCACGGAAAGACCCGCGTTTTTATGCAGCTTTGGTGTTAAATCAGATTTTGGGTGGTGATACCTTGTCTAGTCGGTTGGGTACGGAAGTACGCGATCGCCAAGGATTGACTTATGGTATTTACAGCGGGTTCGCAGCGGGAGTTAATCCCGGCCCGTTCTTGATTCAAATGCAGACAGCACCTGGAGATACGCAAAAAGCGATCGCTAGTACTTTAGCTTTACTCAAACAGTTGCGTGAGCAAGGGGTGACTGCAGCAGAATTAAACACTGCTAAACGCTCTATCGTCAACAGCTACCCGGTAGAATTAGCTAATCCTAGCGATGTAGCTGGTATTATTCTCAATAATTCTGTCTACGGGCTTTCACAAGCCGAGTTGCGAGAGTTTCCTCAGCGAATTGAGAATGTGACTCTAGCAGACGTACAGCAAGCAATTCAGGAGTTAATTCAGCCAGAGAAACTGGTAATTGTTACCGCTGGGCCTTCCCAAGGGTAGTGGAGATTGTAGAGACGTTGGTTTGGCTTCGTCTCTACAACTATATGGGTTCCCTTCTCGTTGGGCGATCGCAAAAACTTAAGATTTTTTGTATTTTTATCACCTTGTTTTGCGTGATATACAGATAAAAAGTAAAAATAGTCAATTTAGATTAGATCAAACGAAATTAGGTGAAACAAATACTCAATCAGGTTTTGGTAGGAGCGATCGCTGCTGTTACTACCATTGCAGCTACAAATATATCACCCGCAGTCGCACAAAGTGACCCTAAATGTATTAGCCAAATTACGAATAAACCAGGGAAGTTATTTTCGGGAGATTGCATTCCCAATGCATTGTGGATTAATCCTGACTACGGCGCAGAATACGCTCGATTGATGCGAATAGCAATCAAAGCTGCTGCTAATAAAGATGATTATGATACAGCATTTATTAATTTCTCAAGAGCGCAAGGAATATCAGGAGTTACTGATTCTGAAGTCCGTCGAGCGCTATTAGGAGCTATTCTAGCAAAAGCAATTCAAAAAAATCCTGTGCAAGGCTATTTTCCTTCTAGAATTTGGCTGTTAGTGACTGGAGAATTCAGCGAAGGAGGATAGAGCAGATTAAGCTAAATCAAGCTGTTTTTTATCTACGATCAGACTCAAAATTCATGTCATTTAATATATCTCTGCTTTGCAAGCTTATGGCTGTTTTTTTGTCTCGATACAAATAATTCATCTTCTTGAATACGGTTATTACCCATTCCACCAACAATATTTTCCCCACAATATCTTATTGAGTTGCTACACTAGTTGGAAGCAAACATTGCGTTTGCTCCTCACACCATACCACTACCCTCTTGCTAATCATGCAAGGGGGTTTTTTTATTGGAGTGGCGCTAAATAGTAGATATTTTTTTAACGCTGAGGTTTTTGAAAGATAGTTAGCTATGTCTCTACATTCATTTTTCCATCAGGTTAATATATGTTGTGCTCCCGGACAAATTTTGTCACTGGATTTTATTCTGCAACTAGTGGCTGAGGAAATTCTCAATCCTGAATTTCGATTTATTTCCCTAAATTTGGGCAATATTGACCATGGGGTGCTGGTGGATACATTCAGGTTAAGTTTGAGTGAAAATTTCTCTATCTAATGGAGGAATTGATGTCACCCTGATAAATACTAAATAATTATATATTCCGATCACCTGACGAACTTTAACTATTAATCTCCCCTCTGCTAAATAGCTGTGGGGAATTTTTTTAGACTAATATTTCTCTATCTTAGGGAGGAATCTCGGCGGGGTCAGATTAGGATTAAATATGCTATGGGTTACAGTACATACATTGTGCTGGATCGGCGGACTCTACACCATCAGGAAATAATTTTTCTTGTTGAAAACTGCACTTTTGACATTGATATATGACAGCAGAAATCAAGTCGGTCGGTGCATAACACAGCGCACAAGGTAAACCCCTAACTCTTTCTCTAATTTCAAAACCGGGGGTAGAGCAATTAGGACAGCAACTCTTAATCTTGCTGACTAAGTTATGGGTGGCTTTGGCGATATTCTGCATCCGCGTGGGATTGTACAATGCTCGCATATCTGTTTCTAGATAAACTTTCCCATCTTGTGAGTTATCTAGAGCAAAGGTAACAGTTTCTCTGAGTTTTGCTTCTGTGGTAATACCTTTAACAATTTGTGGATGATCTTGATTTGATGGAGAGAAACTAACAATCAGTCCATGTTGAGGAAAACCAACTTTAGCTGCGAATTCTTCAGCTTCTTGGAGATTGTTAATTATTTGATGATTAAAGTTAGTTTCAATAGAAAATTCTTCGCCAATTATTTCTAGCTGATTTTTTTTATCTAATAAAATTACAATTTCTCGATTAGAGTAAACATAAGGTATGATTGGGTGGGGTGCAAAGCTACCTTCACTAGCGATCGCTAAAGTTTCTCCTGTAATTTCTAATGCTTTCTCGGCTTTCAATCTCGCTGCGATAATCTGCGTTCCTGGGCGCTTAACTTCTCTGGTAAATGTGCCAAAAATATCAGTATTAAAATCCTGGGGTACTATAATTTTAATTCCTAGTTCTTGCTGAAGAATAGGCGCGATCGCTCTATCTTTCTTGTGCATTGTGGCTAGTATACCTAAACGATTACTAAATAATGGCTGGTCGTTCACGGTTAGTATAGCTCCTGACAGCTTTATAACAAAATTAATTGGTATTAGTTAATTAATCTATTGTTTGGCAATGTAAAATTATTACTATTGATTTTGTAGCGAAAACTTCAATCCTGCTTTGAAGACTGAAGTCTCACTACAAACCTTTAGTAATTACCCGATATAAAAGCGTCACACCTGAATTAACTAAACCAGATAAATACTAACTTTGTTCTTGTACAACCTGACCTACTTGTGCTGTCAGCTTTTCTTGGTCACGCCTGCGTTTTTTCGCGTAAAGTTGAATAGTTACAGCCATCAAAATAATCGTCCCGAAAATTACCCAAGCGGTGATGTCTGTAGGCAGATTATTTTTAAATACAGCCAGTAATACAATCACTAATAACATGACTGTAGGCGCTTCATTTAAAGCACGTAACTGCTGACTGCTCCAACGACATTCATCTGCTGCTAACTTTTTCATTAACCGAGAACAATAATGATGGTAGCCGATTAATAAAGCGACAAACAGCAGTTTGATATGTAACCAACCCTCTTTTAAAACTTCTGGTTCAGTAGATAATAAACCGATAGCCATTGCTACTGTCACCAACATTCCGGGGGTAGTAATAATGTTGTAGAGGCGTTTTTCCATAATTTGATACTGATTTTTCAGTATCGTCCGTGCTGGTTCTGGTTCTTGGTTAGCTTCAGCGTGATAGATAAACAGTCGCACTAGATAAAATAAGCCAGCAAACCAAACGACAAAGCCGATAATATGAAACGCTTTAAACCACGAATAAGCCATGAATCGTCACCTGTCTTGCTCAATTTGTTGTAGAGTAGCTATTGCCTCAATGGCTGCGAGTACCCTCTTTATCAGGTTACGCTAAAATCTCCAATAGCAATTGATGGTTCAACTGGAGATAGATTAAAAAGTGTAACTAAAATAGGCTCGCTAAACTGATCAATTCTCAGATTTGGTGCAACGCACAAAGGGTAATAAGTCTGCTAAAATCGCCTCGTGATAATGTTCTTGGGGGTAATGTCCAACGTTATTAAGTTTGATTAATTCGGCGTTATGAGCAGAATTAACAAAATTTTGCGCTATGTCGATTGATAACCAAGGGTCAATCATCCCCCATTGCACTAAAATTGGTTTTTGCCATTCTTTAAACCCAGATGCAATTTCGCTCATGGCTGGTTCAAGTTGTAAATTGCGAATAGTTGCTAACAGAGCGCGTCCGGGTGCAGAACTTTTTAAAAATGGTTTACGGTAAACATCTAAATCTCGATCCTCGATGCGAAAACGGCTACCACCTTCTAGGGTGCGGTCAACTAAAAGCGGGTCTTGAGTCATCATTTCTCCTGCTAGAGGTAGACCCATTTGTTTAATTTTCCAAGGTAATTTAGCCTCTGGTGAAACTGGAGTATTCAAAATAACGAGATTAGCAATTTTTTCTGGATGACGCAAAGCATATTGTAATCCTACGGAACCTAAAAAACCTTGCACAACTAAAGAAAATCGTTCAATTTCGATGGCTTGAATAAATGCTTCTAAAGCTGTAATAAAGGCATCGGGGGTATAAGCAAAATCTCTTTTTTCTGGTGTAGCAGAAAAGCCATAACCAATCCAATCTGGGGCGATCGCTCTTGTACCTTGGTTAGCTAAAGCTGGTAAAATATGACGCCAACTATAACTTTGCGAAACTATCCCATGCAGCAATAACACAGGTAATAAATCAGTTTGACCAGCAGGTGAAGATTGGCGATAAAACCATTCTAAAGAATCTACTTTTATTTTATGTTCTGTTAACGACACGCTATTTTCCTAATTTGAAAAAAACTTGAGTAATTGTGATTTATGATTGCAAACTGCTAGAAGTAATCATCTCACGAATTGCATAAGCTGTGGCGGGTGCTAACAAAACGCCGTTGCGATAGTGTCCCGTGGCGAGGAGGACATTATTAAACCCTGGTAACTTTTCTATAATTGGTGCTGGGCGCCCTTCGGGACGGGGACGTAAACCCGACCAAGTGCGGACGATATTTGCTTGTGCTAATTCTGGACAAAAGGCGATCGCTTGTTGTCTGACAGATACCAATAATTGATCATTGGGTAGGATCTCATTTCCATCATTGGGAAACTCGACCGTCGCACCCAACCAATAATCACCGCCACCCACCGGTACAATATGAACATCATTACCAGTAATCGCTGGTTGGAAATTAGGATTTCCCAACACGTGACCTAAGCGGACTTGTAACGCTTGTCCTAACACCGGACGGATATCAATCATCTGCTTAAATTCTGCGGTCAGCGGTGTTGAACCTAACCCCGCTGCAACTATAAACCAATCTGCAGTAATTTTTCCTGCTGTCGTCTCGACTGCATCACATTTTGTGGGTTCGTCATCAGTTTTTGGCGCTGGTTTCAACACTGTGACGCCAAATTTAAAAGTCACGCCGTGATGTTGCGCTGCTGCAACTAAAGCTAAGGTTAAAGCTGTAGGATTGAGTTGGCGGTCTTGAGGAGAATAGACAGCGCCGATTATTTTGGGATTATCTACCTGTGGACAGATGCTTTTGAGTTTATCATTGTCCCAAATTTCTAACTCCCAACCTTGAGAGTGGCGAATTGACTGGAGACTTTGCCATTTTGCGAAATTTTCTTCTTCGCTGCAAAGACTGAGAATTCCTTGGCGATTGTAAGGGATTTTTTGCTTGGTGATAGCTTCTAACTCTGGAATTAAGGTTTCATAGCGTTGTATACTAGTTTCTCGCCATCGCCAAGCCTTACCCTGAATTTTTTGACTAACTACACCCACCAATACACCCAACGCCGCACCTGTAGAGGCTTGTGCTGGTGGTTGACAATCAAAAACGGTGATGTTGATACCTTTAACTAGACTAAGTTCATAGGCGATCGCCGCCCCAATTACACCGCAACCGATGATCACTACGTTCATAATCTTTTTTGGGATCAGGTGAGGGAGATGGGGAGTCAGCGTCAAAATCAATATTCTTCCTCATCGCCCTCATCTCCCTACACTGATCTTAAACCTCTCCTAACTCGTCTTAGGCAGCAGTTCGATGAATTTGTCAATGTCTGCGAAAGCAGCTTCGTAATTACTCAAAGCTAGTTGAGTGTTACGAGTTCTCGCGGCTTGATCGATTTTAATCAGGTGTTTGGACAAATCCCGCGTTATTTGGCGTGCGGTGGGTTGTACCTTGGGTAAGAGGTTAGGAGTGATGTAGGTGAAGTTCAGTTTCGCCTCTGTGATGGGGCCGTGGATGAAGTTCTCCACATTGATCCAATCTTGCTTGTCGATCCATTTTTGCAGTTCTTGTGAGCGATCGCGCACAGCTTGAATATCAGGAGCGTATTCCTGAATTTTTTCTAGTTGTGCTGCTGTGTAAGTGGGAGGTGCAACTGCGACACTAGGCCCACCACAACTGATCAAGAATGTCGCCAAGATTACTAATATTAAAGAAAAAACAGAGCGTTGACGCGCCATACAAGGAGATATTTTGCTGTTTGTTTGCCGACTAACAGTGTCATTTTAGATCGTCAGCGTAATTTATCGTTCTTAACAACAAAGGATTTTACGGAAATTTTTGCAAAAATGACGCGATTCAAGCTGATCCTAGCGAAAATTTAAGTATAATTACTCAATATAATATCTAACACCTTGCAAAAACCTCCAGTAAGCAGTTTTTGTCAGCTTTGAGTAAAAATAATTGTTAAGCAAGGGTGATTGAGAGTTCCTGAACAAAAAGGTATTCATAATTTGCAAGATCCGTAATCAGCCTTTTGGTGGTTTTTCTGTATTGATATTTTCTACATCCTAGGAGTGTTTTTTCGTGAATGCATCTGAACAAGCAACTAACCTTGAATTCGCCAGCAAAATCGCTACAGTAGTCAATTTGTTCAAACTTGAGTTTCCTGATGCTAAATCCGATCTCAAACCTTGGAAGAATGATCCACAAACCAGAGAATTAGTTGATCCAGATTCTATAGATATCGGTTTTCATTTTCCGGGAATCAGTAAATCTTGGCAAAGTCGCAGCGTTTTAATTCAAATCCGCTTCTATGATGACCCCATTAATTATTCTCGTCGTGCTATTGGTGTAGAAGTAGTCGCTTTTAATCATCGCGGTGAAGCATGGCGATTGTCTACAGTAGAAGACTGGAGTTTTGCTGGTTTGTCTGTTCCTTCGCCGGAAGTTAGAGATAAATTAAGACAAATTTGTCGGCAGATTTTAGATGTTTTTAATCAACAGAGTGATATCTAATTTTGTTAAATTATCTCACTATTTTGTTGTTGTTTTTAACAGCTTAAATAAATAGCTTTTAACCATATGTAAAATTAGTGCCGGACTCGGTAGAAAAATAATGCCCAACTGTTGCATTAATCCTAGCGCATCGCCCTGTCCCCAATGCTCTACAATTTGACCATCCTTGACACGATCTATATGCATGATTGATAGTTTTATTTGCTTATCTGTTGCCGGAATACCTTGAAATTCACCAAGATGTGTAGCAGTGAATGTCCCGTAAGTGACAACTTTATCACCTTCAATAATTAAGTCTTCAAATGTGTGTTGACCATTAGTGAAAGCTAAATAAAATTCCATGCCAAACTTTTTAAAACCATCTCTATCAAGGGGTTCAGGTACACCAGTCATATGAGCAATAAAATTCGGGGCGAGAAGTGTTAATGCTTGGTCAATATTTCGATGATCAAAAGCTTGATAAAATTGCAGCACGATCGCTTTATTTTCTACATTAGACATAAGACGATTATTCTTGAACCAAGATTGAATTTATTGATTATCTACCTGACAGTTACCATCAGCACAATATGCAGATTGATAGGTACTGGAGCGCTTGCCAAAAAGAGTATAGCGATTATCCCGAATTTGAGCATAAAATCTGTCCCCTACCCATTTCATCCCTGGTAAGGCGCGATAAGCATCTATAAATATACTGCCAACTGGTAATAATCTCCCAATTTCTTCAGCTGCATCGCTACCTTGCCAACGTTTTTCAGGTGCTTGACCATCAATCAAAATCATTCCCTGTTGACAATCTTCGGGTGTAATTCCCCATTGTCTCAGCATCTTTTCATCTTGCATAGGTGTGTAGCGAAACAATTTTCCTTGATCTAAGGTTTCTAATAATTGCACTAAGGTAACGCAAAGATGACAATTTCCGTCGTAGATTACGTAGTAGTTCATGAATAATCTGTTATGTTGTTTTTTTTTGAAGCTGCAATAGTAGATTTTTGAACACCAAGGTGCGCGGAGGTTTTTTAAATATAATTCGTTATGTGTTGAAATAATTGGGAGTTACATAATTATTTATCCAGACTTTAGACTGTTGACTGTTGACTCTTGAGCTTTGTTACACTCAATTGCAGTTATTGAGGAAACAAGCATGAGATATAAATTATTGGGCAAAAGTGGGTTGAGAGTTTCGGAACTCTGCTTAGGAACGATGACTTTTGGTGAGGATTGGGGCTGGGGTGCGTCGAAGGATGAAAGCAGCAAAGTTTTTGACTTGTTTGTGGAAGCTGGAGGTAATTTTATTGACACTGCTAATGGATACACTGATGGTAGCAGTGAAAAAATTGTTGGTGAGTTGATCGCCCAGGAGCGGGAACGCTATGTCTTGGCGACTAAATATTCTTTTCCTCTGCGGATGAATGATGGTAAGGGCGACCCGAATGCTAGCGGGAACCATCGCAAGAACTTGATCCAGTCTTTGGAAGGTAGTCTCAAAAGGCTGAATACGGACTATATTGATTTGTTTTGGTTACACGCTTGGGACTTCACTACACCTGTGGAAGAGGTGATGCGATCGCTTGATGATGTCGTTCGCCAAGGAAAAGTTTTATACATTGGCATTTCTGATACACCAGCTTGGATTATTGCCCAAGCCAATACTATCGCCCAATTTCAAGGTTGGACGCAGTTTGTCGCTCTGCAAATAGAGTATAGTTTGATTCAGCGGACACCAGAACGTGATTTGTTGCCTTTAGCGAAAGCCTTTGATTTAGCGGTGACACCGTGGTCGCCTTTGGGTGGTGGTGTCCTCACAGGTAAGTATAATCAGCCACTGCGGGAAGGGGAGGAAGCAGGACGACTGGCTAATGGAAGTATGGGAAGTATTTCCGAGCAGAATTTAAAGATCGCTGAGGTTGTCAGTCAAGTAGCCGCAGAGATAGGGCGCACACCCTCACAAGTAGCTCTGGCTTGGTTGCGTGCTCAAAGCGGCGTGATGATCCCGATTATTGGCGCTCGCAAAGCCAGCCAATTTCAAGATAATTTAGCCAGTCTGGATGTCACCTTGTCACCAGAACACCTGGAACGCTTGAATACAATTAGCCAAATTGAGCTAGGTTTTCCCCATGATTTCTTACAAAATGACACGATCCGCGATCGCCTTTTCGGTGGCACATTCAGTAATCTAGACAACCACCGCAGCTAAACTTACACCCAAAAACAACCAAAATATAGCACATTTAGCCATTTATAGCATCTGTCGTGGGATTTCTTGAACAAATTAACCCTATCTACCGTCAGAGAGTTTCCCACGGCATACTACTCACGTTACTATCTATAGAGTTGTTTGCTACAGGCATTAGGCAGAATCATGAGCGATAAAGCACTTTCATCTCGTCTTTACCCCACTCGGATCGACATTCCCGCCGAAGCGCGAGTGCAAATCGTCACACTTCTTAACCAAACTTTAGCAGCTACTTTGGATTTGAAAACCCAAGCCAAGCAGGCCCATTGGAACGTTAAAGGCACGGATTTCTATCAGTTACATGAATTGTTTGATACCCTTGCTGGTGAATTAGAAGAGTATATCGATTCAATAGCGGAAAGAATCACTGCTTTGGGTGGCTACGCTGTAGGTACCGCTCGTGCTGCTGCTAGCAATTCTATTTTGCCAGAATATCCCTTTGATATTTTAGACGGCAAAGACCATGTGACAGCATTAGCAGACCGTTATGCATCTTACGCTAAACACATCCGTCAAGCGATCGACGACACAGATGACCTAGGTGATGCTGACACCGCTGACCTCTACACTGAAGTTTCTCGCAACATTGACAAGCGCCTTTGGTTCCTAGAAGCTCATCTGCAGGTTTCAGAAATCAATGAAAGCAAAGGTACAACCGCTACTAGCAGTAAACGACCTGCTACAGTTAGCTGAAGGAAGGATGTAGACGCGAAGCGGTGAAACAGTCCTGTAGGCGGGTTTCCCGCCGTAGGGAACTGTTGAACCCGAAGGGCTTGCCGCAGGCTAGGATGAAGGATGAAGTCTGAAAGGTGAGTTGTGGTTGGTATCACTTCATGTTTTATCCTTTATACTTCGTGATTTATTTTTTGAAATAAGCTGAGTTTCAGCTAACAGTATCTTTTTGGTAAGTACGCCACTTTTAAGTGCGTACTTTTCATTTTATATGTACATAAATTACTATTTAAATAAGCCAAAACACAACAATTATTGAAATTTTACAACCTAAAAAAGCCGAGGTAACACCATGTCTCAAAATACAAAAACCCATCTAATTCATGATAGAAACGCCCGTGGTCATGCTCAACTCGGCTGGCTCGATAGCTACCACACATTTTCTTTCGGTAGCTTCTACGATCCTCACCGGATGGGCTTTCGCTCACTACGAGTAATCAATGACGATCGCATTGCTCCCGGTGCTGGATTTCCTACCCATAGTCATGAAAATATGGAAATCCTCACCTATGTTCTATCAGGTGCGGTAGAACATAAAGACAGCTTGGGTACAGGTTCAGTAATTCGCCCCGGTGACGCCCAAATTATGAGCGCCGGTACTGGTATCAGCCACAGCGAATTCAATCCCTCACCCACGGAAGCGCTCCATTTATTGCAAATCTGGATTCTTCCTGATCAACAAGGATTAGCGCCAAGATATGAACAGAAAGCGTTCTCTAGAGACGAAAAACACGGTAAACTCCGCTTAATCGCTGCTAAAGACGGTCGTGATGGCGCCGTCACCATACACCAAGATGTGGATTTATACGCTTCTGTTTTAGAAAGTGGCGACGTTGTTAATTATCGCGTCCAACCTGGTCGCTACGCTTGGTTGCAAATAGCCCAAGGTATAGTATCTTTGAACGGTGAAGAACTCAGAGCCGGTGATGGTGTGCAAATCAGCGGTGAAGAACAACTCGAAATCACCACCGACATCAGCGCAGAGATTTTACTGTTTGATTTGGGATAAGAGATGATACTAATTCGTAATTCACTAAGGTTGACGCCTGAATTACGAATTAGTCAAATCTCTCATTTTCTGCCAACAAAATGGTGCTATTGTTGTCAATCAGGGTGGGAGTGCCGCTAGTGGCGATCGCACTATATTCTTGAATATAATTGCGGATTTTATGGGGAAATTGGGGATAGTTTAACAAAGCATCGCCATCAGCAATAGTTGCCCAAAAGTCACGCAGACTGGGGGCTATTTCTTTGGCTTGATCAGTTGCTAGACTCAAAGGAGGCAGTGTCAGCAGTTTCATAATGAAGGGAAAAGAGCGATCGCCCATCCACTGTCTAGAAGACTTTTGCAAATTCGGAAAATCTGGAACTGATTCAATGCGGTGAGATAAAATTTGTAACCACCGCTTTCCGTGATTATCTTGATGATATTCTAATACGCGATAAGGGTGCGGATAGCTGACTAGAGAACCTGTTGTGATATCATAAACCCCATCCCTAGAGGCGACATCTTGCACATGCAAATGTCCAGTAAATACCAGACTCACTCCGTACCGCTGCAGCAACTCCAACACTTCCCCGGCATTCTCTAGCATATAACGATTTGCCATTGGGTGCAGCGATTGGTTAGGTAGATGCTCAACGACATTGTGATGCACCATCACCAATACTAATTCATCACCAGCCGCCGCTAACACTTGTTCTAACCACCTTAACTGTTGACTATCCAAACGCCCGATTTGCTTACCGTCGCTGTTAAAAGTATTAGAATTTAAACCAATCAACCGCACTCCAGGTAACAACTCACAAGTGTAGTAAAGTTGCTGTGAGTCAGCATAACCAAACTGACGATAATAGTTAGGAAAATCTGCAAACGCAATAGATTGTTGGTCAGCCATGAGTACGGGAACATCATGATTACCAGGAACAACATAGACCGGAAAAGGTAGTTTAGCTAACCTTTGTTTTAGCCAATTATGGTTAGCTGGTTCACCATGTTGAGTTAAATCTCCCGGAAGTAAGAGGAAATCTAAATTCAATTGTGTTAGATGTTCTAATGCACTTTCAAAAGCTGGGATACTAACTTCTACCAAATGAAATCGGCTAGGATGATCCCAGATTGTGTGAGGAAGCGCGATGTGTAAATCGCTAATGATAGCAAAACGAAAATTTAAAGTCATTGATCTGAGGATATTTTCAAAATTAAGGGTTAAAACAAGTCTTTTTCCCAAAGTATAACCTTTAGTTTGTCACCATGGGTGAGACGATTTTTCTTAACATTTGTACACATTTTAATTTTATAAAATCACACGAATTCGGTTTTTGATAGAGAGATTACAAGGCAATGCCTATAGAACCCATTTGACATCTTATGAGGTTTTGAATTAAGGTACTACTCAGCATCTAAAATCTAATGCTAATGGCGGATCCCAGCAACCTCACTGATGCAGAATGGCAAATTTTTGAACCCTTATTGTAATAGATATTACCAACTAAGAAGCAGACTCGACTGAGCAACTCAACAAAGCGAGAGATATTCAAGAGAATTCTCTAGCAACTGAGAAATGGGTGCAATTGGCAAGACTTACCATTCTATAAATACAGTAATGGCAAAAATCATTTCAGAAGCTGAGTGCCAAGAAACATGGTACGGTGCTAATAAAATTACTCAGTATCCAGATCCTTTAGATGCTTCTGACATTATCTACTTATGTCCTGAGCAGTTTGGTACAGGATACGATCGCTGTATCGAATTACGAGATATTGATCTTTTGATTCGTAATCAGAAATATCATGATGATTTACAAATAGTATTTGAACCATATCAAGATAAATTTGGATCTATAGAGTTCGGTTTTAATTTATCAGCTAACTATACTTCTCAGCAATCAGATATAACCATCAAAAGAGGTAGCAAAGAAAATTTTTTACAGTGGGATTTACCAGAGCAAGAATACAATTCTTTTGCTCATACTTCATTTAAAAATGTGCACTGCTTGAAAGTTGACATACATCTTAAATCTGCAGAGATTTTAAAGAATTTTGTGTGCTGTATAAATCAAGAACTACCACCAGGTTTAATTAAACTGATTGAAGGCAAAAGTCAACAAAATTACGTAGATAACAATCAACTGACTCCGGCGATGTATCTACCGCTTCAACAAATTATTAATTGTCCATTTCAAGGCATGACTAAACAGATTTATTTAGAGGCTAAGTGTTTAGAATTAATTGCGTTGAAATTAGAGCAACTGACAAAAATTAAAAATATATCTGTTAAATCTATAACTCTTAAACCTAGGGATATTGAGAAGATTCACCGCGCACGAGAAATTCTAATTTTTCAATCAGAAAACCCTCCTTCTCTGTTAAATTTAGCCCAAAAAGTAGGTATAAATGATAACAAATTAAAAAATGGATTTCGTCAAATATTCGGTACAACAGTCTTTGGTTACTTGCATAATCATCGCATGGAAATAGCTCGACAGCTGCTGCAAGACGGAAAAATGCACGTAGCTGCGGTTGCGAATGAAGTGGGATATGCAAATCCTGGTCATTTTGCGGCTGCATTTAAACGCAAGTTTGGCGTTAGTCCCTCTGAGTGTAAAGCCGGGAAAAAAATATGCGATTTATTCTAACTTGATTTCAATATCCCCAAAATTGCTTTTGATTGGACATTACAGCCTGGAAATCTCTAGTCAAATCTCCCGCAATGGATCAAATTCTCCGTACTTGAGTTGATTTATGTCTGGGAAATTACGTAGATTTTTTTACTAGCTAATTAGAAAAGATTAGCTATAACAATTTGTGGTTGGTGGGGAAAAAATTAGATGAAATCGAGGCAACTCAGTCGGATAAGTTTGGCATTTACTCTGATAGCGATATTGACAGAGCCTGCAACTGGGAGCGAAGTCTCAGCGACAAATCAAGGATCAAAAAAGCATGATTTTGTCAATAATCTGGCTCCATTATTAGTACAACAATCTATCAGCCAAGTTGTTAAAGTTACGGGAATTCAACTCAAGAGCACGAGTACAGGTATTGAATTAGTCCTACAAACTTCTCAGGGAGAAGCACTCAAACCTGTTGATCAAACTAAAGGTAATAGCTTCATTGCAGATATCCCGAATGCCGTCTTGGAACTGCCAGATGGTAAAGAGTTCCGCTCTCTTAATCCTGTCAATGGTATTGTTTCTGTCAGTGTAACAGCGCTTGATGCTAATAGTATTCGAGTCACAGTTATAGGGGAAGCAAGTAGTCCAAAGGTGGAATTATTTGACGACCCACAGGGTTTAGTGTTTGGTTTTACGCCAGCCTCATCTTCTCAAGCACAAACTCAGCCGACCCCCCAACAACAGCCAAGTAGTGAAACCGAGCCAAAACAACCAGTAGCAGAGAGTAATGAGCCGATTGAGTTGGTGGTGACGGGTGAGCAAGATGGGTATCGGGCGCCAAATGCGTCAACAGCAACAAAAACTGACACCCCTCTGCGCGACATTCCCCAATCGATTCAGGTGATTCCCCGACAGATTATTGACGATCAAAAAACAACCAGATTGCGGGATGTTTTGCAAAATGTCAGTGGAGTAACACCAGGTTCAGGCTATCAAAACTCAACTGATAGATTCAGAATTCGGGGATTTGTTCAAGAAACAGCTTTTCGAGATGGAATTCTTGAAAATAACCCAGCCACAAATTTTGCTAATGTGGAACGGGTTGAGGTACTCAAAGGCCCAGCATCTGTACTGTTTGGAAACACTCAACCAGGTGGAATTGTCAATATTGTGACAAAGCAGCCTCTGAGCGACCCCTACTACAATGTTGAGCTGAGTGTGGGAAATTATGCTTTCTATCGCACTGCTTTGGATTTATCAGGGCCTTTAAATGTAGACAAAACCCTGCTCTATCGTCTCAATGTTGCCTACGAGAATGCTGGTAGTTTCAGAGATTTTATTAGTTCCGAGAATATATTTGTTGCACCAGTCATAGCTTGGAAGGCGAGCGAAAATACGGATTTAAAATTTTTCTTTGAATATACGGACAGAGAGTATAAACCCGATCGCGGAGTGTTTGCAATTGGCGATCGCCCTGGGTCAGTTCCCATCACTCGATTTTTTGGTGAACCTTCCATTAACGAAGGTGCTATCACAAACTCTAAGTTCGGGTACAATCTCGAACACCGCTTCAGTCAAGATTGGCAATTGCGTCAGACTTTAGCCATCAACATCTGGGAAAGTGATGAAATTCGCGTCCAGTTTAGAGGATTGCAAGCAGATGGACGCACAGGTAGAAGAGACATCGCTAATTTTGGTGGAACTGTGGAAGAGGACTACAGACTCCAGACTGATGTTATTGGTAACTTTAAAACAGGAACAATTACCCACAAGCTGCTGTTTGGCGTAGACTTGAACCGTAGTACCAGTGTTTCTAATGGCTTTTCCAACGGGCCTTTTGCATCCATCGATATTTTTAATCCTGTTTACTTTGTTCCCATTACCCGTCCCACTACTCCCTACAGAGTTCAAAATTTCACAGATACACTAGGCTTCTATCTGCAAGACCAGATAACTATAGCTGAAAACCTGAAGTTACTCCTGGGTGGTCGCTTTGATACCATCAGCAATGAAGATAAGGACTTAGCGACTCAAAGTGTAATTAACAGCAATAATTCTGCCTTTACACCCCGTGTTGGCATTGTCTATCAACCCATTCCTCCCATTTCTCTGTATGCAAGCTATGCAGAATCCTTTGTCCCAGTCTACGGACGCTCTAGAGACAATTCTCCTTTTGATCCTGAACGTGGGAAACAGTATGAAATAGGTGTTAAAGGAGAAATGTTTGACGGGAGACTTTCAGCAACATTAGCAGCTTACCACCTGACAAAATCCAACGTTTTAACTACTGATCCCACTGATGCCAATTTTTCAGTTCAAGTGGGAGAACAAACTAGCAAGGGTATCGAGCTTGATATCGTCGGACAAATAGCACCGGGTTGGAATGTAATTGCTACCTATGGTTATACAGATGCTAGAGTCACCCGCGATAATGATTTGCCTGTTGGCAATCGCTTGCAAAATGTCGCAGAAAATACTGCCAGTTTATGGACAACTTATGAACTTCAACAAGGAAATTTAAAAGGTTTGGGTTTTGGTTTAGGTCTTTATTATGTAGGCGATCGCCCCGGAGATTTCCAGCAATCCTTTATCCTGCCGAGTTATTTTCGTACAGATGCATCTCTGTTTTACAAACAAGATAACTGGAGAATTGGTCTCAATGTCAAAAATATTTTTGACATTACCTACTATGTGGAAACTCAGGGACGCAACATTGTTTACCCAGGCGAGCCGTTTACGGTGATTGGCTCTGTTTCTTTCACATTCTAATATCATTTCACATTAATAACGATACATATAAAACTTGTAGAGACGCGAAATTGGAGTTTGTTACGCTTCCAAAACAGCGTCTCTACATTGTCTGTAATGGATTCTATGCAGTCATCTATTTATCGTCGATGTTTTTAAATTGGTATAACATATTAATTATCCTCTCACTAAAACCATCACCAAACAACACAAAAAATTCTACAGTTGCATCACTTATTCACAGCGGAACCCAATAAAACCACGCTGACATACATATAACAAATAATCAATAACAACAAGGAGAGTTAATTTTGACACCTGTGCGCGTGCGTCAGCATGTAAACCCTCTAGCCAAAAAATATCAAACACCAGTAAATCCCCTCGACTGGGAAAAAATTTATATCCAGCCAAATCAACCGCTACATTTAGATATTGGTTGTGCCAAAGGACGGTTTTTATTGAAAATGGCAGAATTAGAATCTAACTGGAACTTTCTTGGCTTAGAAATTCGGGAACCTCTAGTAATTGAGGCGAATAAATTGCGTGGAGAATTAGGATTAACAAATCTGCATTATTTATTTTGTAATGTGAATAATTCCTTACGCCCACTTTTGTCATCTATTCCGCAAAAAACCTTACAGCGCGTCACTATTCAATTTCCTGATCCTTGGTTTAAAAATCGCCACGCAAAACGGCGAGTTGTCCAACCAGAACTAGTCACAGAACTAGCAAATTATCTGGATGTGGGAGGGGAAGTATTTTTGCAATCAGATATGGAATTTATCGCCAGAGAAATGTGCGATCGCTTTGCGGAAAACCCAGAATTTCAAAAGCTACATACAGATACATGGCTAGCAGAAAATCCCTTACCAATCGCTACAGAACGGGAAATATATACTCACGAAAAAGGTGAGCCAGTTTATCGGGCTTTGTTTATCAGGAAATAAGCAAAATTTCCAGAATAAGAGTTTATAGTTATAGACTGATTTTTAAAAATTGTAGTGAGGACTAAAGTCCTCAAAAAAGCTACAGCTTTACTTTGCTAAGTTTAAGTGAAAATATTAAATCCAAGAATCAAATAACATCCTCATTTTATAATCATCTACAGATAAAGGTAAACCCAGATAAATCGGCATCCAATAGATAAAAGCAGCAATAATTAGAAAAGCAAGAGTAACACCAAAAGCCCGCAACTGATGGTAATAGCTGCGAAGACACTGATCTACAAACCAAGCGATCGCTAAAAATACAAATACCACTGCACACATATAATGGTAAATAAATACGCACCTTGTTACTTTAACCCAAGGTAATAAATTGGCAGCATAATTTAAAACTAAATACAAAGCAATCCAAGTATCAACACTTAAATTTTCAGGTACTATCCACCGCTGTTGCTTAATCAAAGGAATTGCCATTTTCGTTAACAGCATCGCTAATAAAAATAGCATAGCCCCCATCCCCAACCACCACAAAACGGGATTACCCATCGCATGAACATCATAGATTACTTTTCCCACCCCAGCAGGTAAATTAGGCCCCATCACTGGGAGAGGATCTGTAAAACTTTGGGTTGTTTGATAATAATAAGCCATTGGTCGCATCATTAACGGCCATTTGTACCACGCAGCGCAGTAAGGATGGACATCACGACTATTTCCACCCAACTGGAGATGAAAATTTAAAATTTGCTGATGAACTTGAATAAATCCATATCTTTGGTCTAGTTGTAAATGGGGAATCCAGATAATACTGTAGATGAAAGCTGGGATTATTCCTAAATAAAATATCATCTGGAAAATATTTAATTGCGTAAGATTTTGTAGTGGTGTTTGAGGTGAAGAAAAAGAGGGGGTTGAGGGCGATGTCAAAGTATGGAGGTAATGAATCATCCATGCTGTTATCCAAATTAAATAAGCACCTAATAAAAACCACAAACCATTCCATTTAGTACCAGCCGAAGCACCAAAACTAATCCCAGCTAAAATTAACCATAAAGAACGGCGTTGTTTTTGATTATCTAATGCCAATAATAAACATAATTGCCCTAACAAACCAAAGATAACAATATAAATATTGTTCAAAGCATAACGAGATTCAACTAGAAAAATACCGTCACAAGCAGTGAATAAACCTGCTAACAAAGCAAAGCTGCGACGGCGACTAATTTGATAAGCAATAGCGGTGACAATGACAGGAATAAATGAGCCAGTGAGAGCATTTAGCCAGCGATAACTCCAAGGAGATCGCAATGAACCAGTCAACCCATTCACCGGTTCTTGCCAAAAAGGAACATGACTTCCTAACCAAATTCCTATACCGATGATATATTGACTAAGAGGAGGATGAGCATTAAAAAATGGCGTTTGAGTAAGATAGTTATTGCCAAATTTCGCAAAATAAACTTCATCAAACACGAGAGTGTTAAATCGCTCTAATCCCCAAAACCTTAAAGCTAGTGATAAGAGAAATATACCCAATATTCCTATCCGGAACCAAGGCATAGAATTTAGATTCACTTTTTTAGCCATTAGTCAATATTCCTATGACATGATTTTTTTTGATTGAATGCTCTCACAAGCCTAAATAAACAGTAGAGACGTAGTATCCTACGTCTCTAACATTAAGAGATAATGAGAGCGATCGCACTATGCCACAGCAAAATCAGAATCTCGTCGCAATTCCTCAGACCGGAACCCCAACACAATGCGGTCTTTTGGTACACCCGCTCTCACTAGTTCCGTTGCTATCCCCTCTTCAGTCCCATCACGTTGAATCCAAATTTTGCCATCAATAATGTCAACATGAATCAAACAGCCATGAACACGACGAGTCACCGTAGGAGACAAATCATAGGCTGGTTCTCTTCCCAAAATCATTAATAGGTAGCGGTCTTGCTGACTATCGAAAACTGTTTCAAATTGAATATCACCAATGCTGAAAGGTATCTGCGTATGTTCAATCAGAATATTCCTAATTAATTGCCTGTATTGCTCCAAGGTATCCATTTAAAAATCACCTCTTGCTCTAGCCTAAATACAACTATATTAACCTTGTAATCCTCCACCAAAAGTTTAGCAATTGGCTCGTCAAAGATATCGGCGTATACTTCATCACGCACAGCGAGATAGAGAATGCGCTCAGGATTTGTTCTGGTCATCACAGAACGGTATGCGAGATACTGTCCCAGTGAGTGTTCCAAATCAGTCATGTCTGAGACACTGCGAAATGTTTTAATCTCAACTGCTATTCGCTGTCCTTCCTTTTCAGCAGCAATGAGTTTTTCTGCACCTAAGTCAACATACATATCTCTTTTTCCCCACTTGAGATGAAAAGGATCATCGGTAATTGTCCACCCGTCTTTAATTAGGGCATTTTTGACGTTATTGTGATAGCGGTCTTTAGCTGGCATATGTGGCTTAATTTCTGATTTATGAATGCAAAATTTTGCGTCTTTATTCCTCTCCGTTTTCGACTTTTGCTACTACCAATGTAGTTTTTAAAACCGCATCTGGATTCAAACTAATTGAGTCAATTCCTTGCTCAACTAAAAATTTAGCAAACTCTGGATAATCGCTTGGTGCTTGTCCACAAATACCGATTTTCCGGTGGCGTTTTTTGGCTGCAGCGATCGCCATTTTTACCATCCGCTTTACACCTTGGCTGCGTTCATCAAATAACCGCGCTACCAGTGCTGAATCCCTATCTATACCTAAAGTTAGCTGGGTGAGGTCGTTGGAACCAATGGAAAAACCATCGAATACCTCGGCAAATTCCTCAGCCATAATCACATTATTTGGTAACTCGCACATCACATAAACTTGCAAGTGATTCACACCTTGCTCTAAACCATTTTTTGCCATTTCTGCTAACACCAAATGCCCTTCTTCTGGTGTGCGACAAAAAGGAATCATCGGGATAACGTTAGTTAATCCCATCTCTTCCCTGACTCGCTTAATGGCTTGACATTCTAAAGCAAAAGCTGCTTGATAACCAGGATCATAATAACGCGCCGCCCCTCGCCACCCTAGCATGGGGTTTTCTTCGTCGGGTTCAAATTGTTGACCACCTAATAGATTGGCATATTCATTGCTTTTGAAATCAGACATTCTCACAATTACCGATTTGGGATAAAATGCTGCAGCAATTGTGCCGATACCTTGGGCTAATTTATCAACAAAATATTGCGGTTTATCTTCATAAAGCGCCGTGATTTCTGCTATTTTTGTCTTGACAAAATCATCTTCTAACTGATGATATTTAATCAACGCCATCGGATGAATTTGAATTTGGTTAGCGATGATAAACTCTGTCCGCGCTAAACCTACGCCATCATTAGGAATTGCAGATAAACTCAATGCTTCCTGGGGATTACCCACATTCATCAAAATTTGGGTGCGGGTGCGGGGTATATTTTCCAGACGAACTTCTTGGACTGCAAACGGTAACAAACCTGCATATACTTTCCCTTCTTCACCTTCAGCGCAAGAAATTGTTACCTCTTGACCAAATTTCAAAATTTCCGTAGCATTGCCACAACCGACGATCGCTGGTACTCCTAATTCTCGCGCAATGATGGCTGCATGACACGTGCGTCCACCAGAATTAGTCACAATCGCCCTGGCGCGTTTCATAATCGGTTCCCAGTCAGGGTCAGTTCTTTCTGTCACCAACACCTCCCCAGCTTGGAACTGGTCAAGATTTCTAGGATCGAGGATCAGCCTGACTTTTCCTTGGCTAATGGCTGTCCCCACAGCGCGACCGCTGACTAGGGGATGGAGAGATGGGGATTGTGTTAACTCATCTCCTGCATCTTTACTGACAAAACGATAACTCCGCAACACATGTTCTTGTTTTTGTGATTGCACAGTTTCCGGACGGGCTTGAACGACAAATAGCTGATTAGTAATCCCATCTTTTGCCCATTCAATGTCCATTGGGCTATAAGTTTTGTGGACGCGGGAATAATGTTCTTCAATCACACACGCCCAATTTGCTAGCTGGAGAATCTCGTCGTCAGTTAAGGTGTATTTATTTTTTTCACTAACAGCAACTGGAATATTTTTGGTGAATTTAGAACCGTCATCATACACCATTTTCCATTGTTTACTGCCTAATTTTTTATCAATAATTGGACGATAACCAGCTTTTAAAGTCGGTTTAAAAACATAATATTCATCGGGGTTAACTGTTCCTTGAACTACGTTTTCTCCTAAACCATAGGCGGCGGTAATTAATGCTGTATCCTTAAAGCCTGTTTCTGTATCGATGGAGAACATGACCCCGGAAGAAGCTAAATCAGAACGTACCATTTTTTGCACACCCACAGCTAAAGCGATGCTGAAATGATCGAATCCCTTAGCGTGGCGATAGGAAATGGCGCGGTCGGTAAACAAAGACGCAAAGCAGCGATGACAAGCGGCTAGGACGCTTTCGATACTCACAACATTGAGGTAGGATTCCTGCTGTCCAGCAAAACTAGCATCGGGGAGGTCTTCGGCGGTGGCGCTAGAACGGACAGCCACATCTGTATCACCGTGGTATTGGTCGCATAAACTTTCGTAGGCTGCAGTGATCGCCTGTCGCAATTCTACAGGAAATGGTGTGTGCATTAATAGCGATCGCGCTTTTTTTCCCCGTGCTTGTAAATTTTTCACATCGTCTACATCTAAGTCAGCAAACAGTTGACGCAACTTGGCTTCTAAACCCGCAGATTCAATGAAATAGCGATATGCATAAGCTGTAGTGGCGAATCCTTGCGGAACATTCACGCCTTGAGGCGTCAACTGCTGAATCATTTCTCCCAGTGAGGCGTTCTTTCCACCGACCAAAGGGATATCAGTTATACCCACCTCATGAAACCAGAGAATGAGCGATCGCTCTTTAGCCGCCTGAGATAAAGTATTTTTAGCTACTGTAACCATCAGTATTTCCTCCCAAGTAGATGCTCTGGTCATCAGCGCGTCATCACGACGATGATTTTGCCCATATTAAATTCTAAGTTTTTCCCACCGTAGTGTGTGGATTACAGCCCATTGTCGGCGCCAACTTCCAGCAAAATGATTTTGAGCAAAAGCATAGGGTATGGAACATTGGGCAAAAATCGCTTTTTTGCCTATTGTTGATTGTTTATTGCCTTTTTTCCTATCATTTGGTGTATCAAATTATATGCTTGCTTCCATAACCCGAATACTTGAAAATTAACTGATGACCGGAAATTGACACCATTGATCTAGACGCTGAAAACGAGATTACCAAAAGCCATCTATGACCTGCAATGTTAATGCATCCACCTGCAATGTTAGTCGATTCACCTGCAACATTAGTGAACTGACCTGCAATGTTAATGCATCCACCTACAACGTTAGTGGACTAACCTGCAATGTTAGTGAACTGAGCTGCAACATTAGTGGACTCACCTGCAACATTAGTGGACTCACCTGCAACATTAGTGGACTCACCTGCAACATTAGTGGACTCACCTACAACATTAGTGGACTCACCTACAACATTAGTGGACTCACCTGCAACGTTAGTGGACTAACCTGCAAAGTAAAGGTTTAAAGCCGAGTGAAATTATGAGTAGCTTACTTTTCCCTAATCCCTAATCCCTAATCCCTTTCATTTATTCGGTTGTGCAATCCGAACTTCAATATCTTCTAAAGTTTGCAACAATAAACGCTTTGCCTGCAACTGCCAACCCCACTTCTGAATTCTAAAAGCTGCTACAGTTCCACCTATAGCGGCTAGCAAAGCTACAGGTTGATTCAAAGAAATTCCCAACAGCAAACCTAATCCAGCAATTCCCCAAAATGGTAAAGCTGCAGCTTGTCTCTGTTCCTCCACAATTTTGGCAATTTGATTAGCCTGCATACTAGCTAACAGTGCCTCTTTAACTTGTCGCTGTTCTGCCATCGATACCGATAAACCAATCTTACGGCGCAGCTTTTCGATTTTGCGAGCATCTGTGCTATACTCGGTCAGCTCATCCTCAGCCATCTTCAGCAGTCTTTCTAGTTGGGACATTGTGTATTGCATCCGGTATTTAGATACACTCATTATCCCGAAAACAGCCAGTAGTAGACTGACACAGCTAAAATAGTTCATTAGAAGTAGGTTGGTGGAGCGAAGCGCAACTACAAAATCTATTACACAAATTTAGCCTTGTCATGCCAGTATGGTGTGTCACGGCAATGGCAGGATTTGAGTATAAGTGACAGTATAAATCGCCGTAACGCACCGCTTGACCATCTGCTTTAACTGCCATTTAAGCTTTACTTTTCTACAGCAGTACTTGCGAGAGTAATTAGTTATGACTACATTAACCAAAAAACTTACACTAGAAGAGTATCTTGCTTATGACGATGAGACAGACGTTAAATATGAGCTTGTGGATGGGGAATTAGTAGTAATGCCACCAGAAACCAATAGAAATAATCGGATTTCTCTCTACTTGCTATCAGAATTTCTAAAGCTAGTCCCTTTCTACCTCATCTGTCACAAAGATACAGAAATTGTGGTGACTGGAAGACAAACACGAGTGCGACTTCCAGATTTGATGATTTTAACTGAAGAATTATACACAGCGATCGCAGGCAAACGTGCTACCATCACCCCAGATATGCCATCCCCAGCACTGGTAGTTGAGGTGGTTTCCCCTGGTAAAGTTAACGAAGACAGAGACTACCGCTACAAGCGTTCCGAATACGCTGCACGCGGAATTCCCGAATACTGGATTGTCGATGCTGGTAACGCCAAAGTTACCCTGCTCACCTTGGTAGATGGATTTTACGAAGAAGCAGTGTTTCTAGAAAACAATCACATCATCTCAGCTACATTTCCTGAATTAAAACTCACCGCAGCCCAAATTCTCACAGTCGGGGAAGAATGACATCCGCGTTGGCGTAGCTTAACCATTATGCATTTGCTTAATTACTGACAAAGGTAAAAATAGTTCCAAGGATGCATCTTCCAGGCTGACGAAGCCATAGCGAGAGTAGTAAGTTTTGGCACTTTCATCAAAAAACCTCCGCGTACCTCCGCGTACCTCCGCGTTAAAAAAATTTAGTATTTGGTGCAGCCTCACAAAGAAACAGTATTATCCAGTAATTCAATGACTCTCACTGAAACATTCCTGGTGTTTTTTCAAGGCTGCTTTTAACTTGGCGTTCGGTAAAGGAGGAGTTTTAATAAAATGATTGAGGTGGAACAATAAATTATGGCTCAAGCCTTACGTAAATTAATAAATTTTGAAGATTTTGCAGCGTGGCGGCCCGAGGGCAGAAGATACGAATTACATGATGGTGTGATTGTTGAAATGGCACAACCAACAGGCGAGCATGAAGATATTGTGGGTTTTTTGGCACTAGAAATATCTGTTGATATCAAGCGTCTAAATCTACCTTATTACATTCCAAAAACTGTATTAGTAAAACCACTTGAAGGTGAATCAGCCTATTCGCCTGATATATTAATAATCAATCGACCAAATTTAGTGAATGAGCCTCTATGGAAAAAAGAATCGACTGTATCCCAATCTGCATCTATTCCATTGGTCATTGAAGTTGTTAGTACGGCAGTTGCTTCAAGCCGGGAAACCCGTCCAACGCACTGCCTCAGTAACTGGCGAGATGATTACTACAAAAAACTAGCTGATTATGAAGCTATAGGTATTCCTGAATATTGGATTATAGATTACGCAGCTCTAGGAGCTAGAAAGTTTATTGGTAATCCGAAAGAGCCTACTATATCGATTTATCAATTAATCGACGGTGAGTACCAAGTTACTCAATTTAGAAACAGCGACCGCATCGTCTCGTCTACTTTCCCAGAGTTCAATTTAACCGCCGAGCAGATTTTCCAAGCTGGAAGTCTACCAACATAACCACGACATCACCTGACTGATTTTGAGGACAGACCTTTTATCCCCGGTTGAATGATTACTTAAAGAAATTTAATACTGCCAACATTTTAGATCCCAATCACAACCTGCTACCGCCACAGCCGCAACGCAATTATCAGCAGGGACAATTTCTAAAAGACTCCAGTTTGCAGATGTTGGCAATCTAGCTGGTTCCGTAGGCGTTAAATAAATTTCCGCTTGCTCTAACTCGGCTATTCCCGCACCCGTGGCTTTTAAATAAGCTTCCTTACAAGTCCAGTAGCGGAAGAAAACTTCTTGTTGTTGAATAGGAGAAAGCGATCGCATTATTTCACATTCCCTAGGCAAAAAAAACCGATCAGCCAAAGCCGCCACATCGTCAATTGGGCGAATGTATTCTAAATCTACACCAACTTGGCGATCGCTCACCGCACACAAACCTAATCCTTGAGAGTGCGACAAATTGAACGCCAGCCCACTTTTAGTCAACTTCTGGGCTAATATCGGTTTACCGCGAGGTTCATAATCAAACCGCACCTCACCAGGAGCAATACCCAAATAGTTGCTCAATATAGCTCTGAGACTACCACGCCCAGCAATGAAACGCTGGCGATGCTCCTGAAAATGAAATCTTTGAGCACGAGCCATCTCATCGCTAGAAAGAGTCACTTGAAAATCTTCCAGCTTTGATTGCAGCTCGTCAAGGTTGATTCGCCACAAATGAACATCATCAGGCGACAAAGTTAAATCAGTTGGTGCAGATAGCCAGTTTGTCATTTTGGGATGAGGGGGATGAGGAAGATCAGGAGGATGAAGAAGAGTCATGCTTTCCTGACTCCCTGATCTTCTCCTGCTCTCTGTTGCGCTTATTATGAGCGCTATTGCACTATAATTGATCTGTTTAAAATGCTCATCACCTCGTCTGGGTTGGGACTTGGTATCAGCGGACTCCAGTTACCAACATCTGCGTAGCCAATCACCTGCAGGTAATGAATTGTGCTGGTTACGGCTTTGGGTGAACCAATTAATAAGTGTTTAAGTGGTTCTCTAACAGGGGTGGCTGGGGAGTTGCTTGGAGTGAAAACAGCCATATTTTGGCCATTAGCTAAAAAGCTAGTGACTATCAATTGTGACATCATTGTATTTATATCCCGATATAGGGTTTACATTGAAGGCGATCGCCCATTCCCCCAAGAACTGCGATCGCCTTTCTCCTTAATAATATACGTTGACGTATTGACGTGTCAATGTGCTAAAGTAATATTGGCAGAAAAAAACTATAAAGTGTTGGTGTGTTGATGTATTGACGCACCAAAAATGTACTTTGGCGCGTAAATTAAGTTCAGAACAAAAATTATGTGGTTCTGAAATGCCTAAGTACGTTGACCTTTCTCGTTATTGGACGGAAGACAAAAACTTATCTATTCAAAAAGCCAAAGAGATGACCGGGTTGGACAAAAGAACCTTATCCTCTGCTAAACAAGGGCGATTTGAGCGTGGTCAGTTTGAGACTCTCTTTAAACTAAGAGATTTAGCTTCTCAATTAGCTGGAAAACCATTAACACTAGAAGAAATTTTTAAAGATGATTAATGACAATTCTGAGGTAATGTGCGATCGCCCAACCCATGAGCGGAATTAACCGAGATATCACCCCAGATCCTCGACCAAGCCTGATTGATCGCCATTTGCCTAATACCCCTCAAGTCCAACGATTACTCCGAAGAGAAGGTAGAGCGCATGTATTCAACGATCGCGAAACCTTAGAAAGAGTTACGCAGGCTATCATTGCCAGTGGAGAACGAACTGGAATAGATGACCAAGCGGATGATTACGAACGATATGGACTCTACTTTCCAGAAGCGATCGGTTACATAATTAAAACAAATGGGAGTCAAATCCTACTTTACTACGGTGAGATCAAAATCGTGAAGACAACAGGTGAGTATCATGCAATCCCACGCACTAGCCCTCGCAGAACAAGCTAAGACATGGAAGTTTTTAGAACTTTGGGTTGATCCAGTTCTTTTTCCCCCTCAGATTCTCATGCTAGTTGGCAATCAAGACGGCACTTGTCGAATTTTCAATCCTGCATCTAACTATAAGCTCGTAGTCACGCACTCCAACTATCAAGCCGCCCAAGAATGGCTTCTTGAAGATGAATATGAACGAGTTAAAGGTCAACTTTTGGCTGAGGAAGTTCTCTAAATCATGGGCTTAAATTTTTGCAGAAACGGCGCATCAAGATTTATCAGCGCGCTCATCTCCCCTGCTGCTCAATCCATTGTAAAACCCGATTCCAAGCCCACCAAGGGTCAGAATCTTCAGCATCGCGCTGGCCTTTTTTGCTGCTCAAATAGCCGATATGACCACCGTGAGGAGTGAGAATTAAATCTATAGCTGAATTTTTAGTACAAGCAGCTTGCAAATCTGGTATAATTCCGGGATGAAAAAATGGGTCGTCGGCAGCGTAAATAATTAAAGCAGGTTTTTCAATTTGGGGCAACAGTTGTAAAGCGCTGCTAGCTTCGTAATAAGCCTCCACAGAGGGAAAACCCAACTTGCCAATTACCAGTTCATGGTCAAATCCCCAGATACTATTAGCGCGGTTAATCGCCTCTGGGTCAAGACTACCAGGATGGGCATCATGGATACGCCAAGCGAGTCGTTTTAATTTGCGCGTAATTCCGGCTTCGAGAAATCTGCCAAAGCGGTATTGAACCAGATAAGATAGCGATCGCACAGAATCCAAACTCGGACAAATTACCGCACTCCCGCCAATATCGCCGTATTGTATCCCTAAATCCTCACCGCTCCGAGATAAATCAGCAGCAGCTTTCAGCCCCCACAGCGCCAGTTGTCCACCCAAAGAAAACCCGATAAACCAAAACCTCCCAGGACAGCCCATAGTAGACGCTGCTGCTGCAATCCTGACAAAATCTTCCCCCTCATACAAACCATCAGAAGTCAGAGTCGGGGATAACTCAGCCGTTTTACCATGAGCACGCCAATCGAAGAGCAACACAGCGTAACCTTGAGCATAAGCTTTCCGTCCCAAAAGCCGCAAAAACCATTCACTCTCCAACTCTCCCGTAATGCCATAGGTGGCGATAATTGTGCCACGGGGATTTTCAGGTATAGCTACCCAACTAAAAATTGGCACACCTTGAGCCCCGGTTAACACCGTTTCGTGGTATTTCGGTTCTGGGTGTGGAGTGGTGCTTTCCCAGCGACGACTTCCCCACAAAGCAGTGTAAACGGTCATTGCCACGCCGTTTCTCAGCCACGACACCGGATTGTAGGGAGCGTAACACATCATATAAAGGATTTCGTGTACTTTAAGAAAGATTCCTCATCCTTTCATCTTAAGGTTTATGTTAGATTTAAAATCTTTTTTATAATCAAGACAGCAATCTTTGTATCTACCAAAGGTTCTTATTTATCCTTAATAAGTAGTAATAATTTTTTAAGAATGCCGAGGATTCTAGTCATAGACGACGACCCAGCAATTTCAGAACTCGTTGCCGTCAACTTGGAAATGGCTGGCTACGATGTAAGTCAAGCAGAAGACGGGATCAGAGGTCAAGCGCTGGCTCTCCAGCTACAACCAGACCTGATTATGCTCGATCTCATGTTACCGAGGGTAGACGGATTCACCGTTTGTCAACGCCTACGTCGGGACGAGCGCACATCCGAGATTCCCGTTTTGATGTTGACAGCTTTAAGCCAAACGCAGGATAAAGTGGAAGGTTTCAACGCTGGCGCAGATGACTACCTCACTAAGCCCTTTGAAGTCGAAGAATTGCTAGCGCGGGTGCGAGCATTATTGCGACGAACTGACCGTATCCCCCAAGCAGCAAAGCATAGTGAAATCCTCAACTATGGCCCCCTCACCCTAGTTCCCGAAAGATTTGAGGCCATCTGGTTTCGAGAAACGGTGAAACTGACTCACTTGGAGTTCGAGCTACTTCATTGCTTACTCCAGCGCCACGGACAGACAGTTTCTCCCAGCGAAATCCTCCGCGAAGTTTGGGGCTATGATCCAGATGATGACATTGAAACGATTCGAGTCCACATCCGCCATCTGAGAACCAAACTCGAACCAGACCCCCGCCATCCTCGTTACATCAAAACCGTATATGGCGCGGGATACTGTCTGGAGTTACCCAGCTTACCGCCATCAACCGAAGGAGCTTCAACATCGGTTGTGGAATGAAGTTACCTACACCGTACCTATTTCAGGTCGGTGTAGGATTTTTTTAAGTGCCACCGTTACAATTTAAGACGAATAAGCCTCCATTGGCAGACAAGAACAAACAAAATTCCTGTCACCAAAAGCCGCATCAATCCGACCCACAGCAGGCCAGAACTTATTTTCACGAGTCCAAGGTGCAGGATAAGCAGCTTGCTCGCGGGCGTATGGATGATGCCATTCTCCCGTAATCAAGCTAGCAGCAGTGTGGGGGGCATTCTTCAACAAATTATCTTCAGCATCCATCTTACCTGATTCAATCACAGCGATTTCTTGACGGATGGCAATTAAGGCATCACAGAAGCGGTCTAATTCAGCTAGAGATTCGCTTTCTGTGGGTTCCACCATGATTGTACCTGCTACCGGCCAAGAAACGGTCGGGGCATGGAAACCATAATCAATTAACCGCTTGGCAATATCATCAATTTCGATGTTGGCTGATTTTTTGAGCGATCGCAAATCTAAAATACACTCATGGGCAACTAGACCATTTTTCCCTTGATATAAAACAGGGTAATAAGATTTGAGACGCTGGGCGATGTAATTGGCATTGAGAATCGCCACTTTAGTCGCCTCGGTCAACCCATCCGCACCCATCATGGCAATGTACATCCAAGATATCACCAGAATGCTGGCGCTACCCCAAGGTGCAGCCGCCACCGCGCCAATACCTTGCTTACCGCCCATCTTTACCACAGAGTGTCCTGGGAGAAAAGGCACAAGATGAGGTGCAACCCCAATGGGCCCCATCCCCGGCCCACCACCACCATGAGGAATACAAAAGGTTTTGTGCAGATTTAAATGACACACATCTGCACCAAAATCTCCAGGGCGACAAATACCCACTTGGGCGTTCATATTTGCCCCATCCATGTAAACTTGACCACCGTGGTTATGAATAACCGCACAGATTTCCTGAATACCTTCCTCAAACACACCGTGAGTGGAAGGATATGTCACCATCAATGCAGCCAATTCGCGACTATATTTTTGGGCTTTAACTTTCAGGTCATCCAGGTCAATGTTACCTTGGTCATCACAAGCAACTCCAACTACCTTCATCCCGCACATCACTGCACTCGCCGGGTTTGTCCCGTGGGCTGAGGTGGGAATTAAACAGACGTTGCGGTGTGCTTCATTTCGGCTTTCATGATATTGGCGAATCACCAAAAGTCCTGCATATTCGCCTTGGGAACCTGCATTTGGTTGCAGAGATATACCCGCAAAGCCAGTAATTTCACTGAGCCATGATTCCAATTGTTGAAACAAGATTTGATAACCTTGAGTTTGTGACGGGGGTGCAAAAGGATGAATCTTGCCAAATTCCGTCCACGTTACTGGTATCATTTCCGATGTAGCGTTTAACTTCATCGTGCAAGAACCCAAAGGAATCATCGAAGTCGTTAAAGACAAATCCTTAGTTTCTAGCTGATGCAGATAACGCAGCAACTCAGTTTCTGAATGATAGCGGTTAAAGATGGGGTGAGTGAGGTACTTGCTGGTGCGAGGGAGGAGGAGATGAGAGGATGGTTGCTTGAGTTCTTCTAGACTAAAAGGTAAATCGTCGGTCTGTGCGAAAATTTGCCACAGGTCGATTAAGTCTTCGGGAGTAGTAGTTTCATCCAGGGAAATACCCACAGCATTTGTATCAAAAACTCGCAAATTAATATTGCGGGCTGTGGCGGCCGCGAGGATTGATTCTTGGTTCTGGGTTCCCAACTCCACGCGCAAAGTATCAAAGAAATATTCAGAACTGACGGTGTAACCGAAGCGCTGTAATCCCGTTGCCAAAATCACAGTTAGTTGGTGGATATTTTCGGCGATCGCCTTTAATCCTTTCGGGCCGTGATACACTGCATACATACTCGCCATCACCGCCAATAGCACCTGCGCTGTGCAGATATTACTAGTAGCTTTTTCTCTGCGGATATGTTGCTCACGGGTTTGTAAAGCTAGACGCAATGCTGGCTGACCGTGGATATCTTTTGATAGACCCACAATTCTTCCGGGAACTTGGCGTTTATACTCTTCCTTCGTCGCCAGATATGCTGCATGAGGCCCCCCAAACCCCAGCGGAATCCCGAAGCGTTGGCTACTACCTACAGCAATATCAGCACCAAATTCACCAGGAGGTGTCAGCAAAGTTAAGCTGAGAATATCTGCGGCTACCGTTACCAATGCACCCTCAGCATGGGCTTTTGCAATAAAAGCACGGTAGTCGTAAATAGTGCCATCACTAGCAGGATATTGGAGAACTGCCCCAAAAATTGGTTGGTCAAAATCAAAATTTTGATGGTCGCCAACGATAATCTTAATTCCTAGAGGCAGAGCGCGAGTTTGCAAAACATCAATAGTTTGAGGATGGCACTCACGAGAGACAAAATAAGCATTAGCTTTATTTTTAGCCACACCATAGCTCAAGCTCATCGCTTCCGCTGCTGCTGTCGCCTCATCTAGCAAGGATGCATTAGCAATTTCCAAACCCGTCAAATCAATAATCACGGTTTGGAAATTCAGCAGTGCTTCTAGTCGTCCTTGGGCAATTTCTGGTTGATAGGGAGTGTAAGCAGTATACCAGCCGGGATTTTCCAGGATATTACGAGCAATCACCGGTGGAGTGATGCAGTCGTAATATCCCATACCAATGAATGAACGGAAAACCTGATTTTTTGTAGCCAATTGCTTTAACCTCGCCAAAGCGGCATACTCACTTTGGGCTGCAGGCAATTGTAAAGCTTGATGTAGGCGAATTCCCTGAGGTACTGTTTGGTCAATCAGTGTATCCAAGTCAGCAATTTCCAACACCCCAAGCATTTGCTGGATATCTTCGGTGTTGGGGCCGATGTGCCTTTTAGCAAAATTATCTGACCTTTGAGCTTTTGCACCCAGCGTCTGCTCAGGACTCGACTGGGGAACAGGAACGGAAGCTACCACAAATTCTTCTCCAGATGCAACTATTTCATATTTTGCAATAAATAGTTTTAATAAGTTAGCAATAATTAATTTATTTATGTAAATTCCATTATTTATTTACACATTAAGGTACTGGGGAATGGGGGTGTGGGGGGTGTGGGGGGTGTGGGGGGTGTGGGAGGTGTGGGAGGCGTAGGAAGATTGTTGCGTCAGCATAAATTCTTTTTCTCCCCATCTCCCCATCTCCCCACCTCCCCATCTCCCCATCTCCCCATCTCCCCACCTCCCCATCACCCCACCTCCCCATCTCCCCACACCCCCTCATCTCTATTCCCTAACCCCTACTCGCCTTCCACCTGAGCACTATACTCGTCTGCACTCATTGCATCTTCAATTTCGTCTGGTTCGTTGACGCGGACTTTCAAAAACCAACCTTCTCCGTAAGGGTCATCTGCGACTTGTTCGGGAGAATTAATTAAGGCTTCGTTGCGTTCAACGACCGTACCGGTGACTGGTGAATTTAATTCTTCCACCGCTTTGACTGATTCGATGGAGCCGAATGTTTCTCCCTTACTTAAAGCGTCGCCAACTTCTGGTAACTCTAAGAACACAACATCGCCTAATTGGTCTACAGCAAACTCAGTAATACCAATGGTGGCAATTTCGCCCTCTAGTCGTACATATTCATGACTATCCAGGTATCTCAAATCCTGAGGATATTCAAAAGACATATTACTTCCTTATCTACATCAAAAAAAATTATCGCCCCAACAGTAATTTAGGTCATATTTGGTAATTAACCATACTGTAGATCGAGTAACTCACACACATTATTCCTTAAAATTCAAGTCTTGGGTTGTTACGAATTGGCAAGACGATGTTTTGAACGATAAAAGGGACGCTTAACTACGGTGGCTGGGTAAACTTTGCTACGAATTTCTACTGCTAGTTGCTGACCTATCTTGGCGAGGTGGGAGGAGACGTAAGCTAAGGCGACGGGATAGCCTAGTGTGGGGGAGAGAGTACCGCTGGTCACTTCTCCGACAACTTCCCCTGCGGATAGTACTTGATAGCCGTGACGAGCAATGTTACGTCCAGACATTTGCAAACCAACTAATCGCCGCTTTGTCCCCTGGGCTTTTTGTTGTGCTAAAACTGCGCGACCGATAAAATCGCTTTTGGTCTCGAGATGAACTAGCCAGCTTAAACCAGCTTCTAAGGGGGTGGTGGTGTCATCGATATCTTGTCCGTAGAGGGCCATTGCGGCTTCCAAGCGCAGGGTGTCCCTCGCACCTAACCCACAGGGAATCACACCTGCATCATAGAGATGTTGCCATAATTTTTTCCCAGTATCTGGGTCTACCATTACTTCAAATCCATCTTCCCCGGTGTAACCTGTACGAGCTAGAAACCCTGGCTGGTCTAGTACTGGGGCTTGGATGTGACCAAAGGCGGGAATTGGTTGTAAATTTGCCTTGACAAAAGGCTGCAGGTGGTGAATTGCATTCGGCCCTTGGACAGCAATCAGGACTTTTTCGTGGGAAAGGTCTTGAAAGGTGATTTGGTTTAAGTCAAGGTGCTGCAATATCCATGCTTTGTCTTTATCGGTGGTGGAAGCATTGACAATAATGACTGCTTGCTGTAGGCAGTTAATGTCTTCACCTTGATAATAGACGATGATATCGTCGATGATACCTGCTTGGGGATTCAGCAGTGTGGTGTATTGTGCTTGACCGGGTTGTAAGCGACTCAAATCTGAGGGAACTAAAAGCTGGAGTTGGGAAATTAAGTTTTTACCTTGGAGGGTAAATTTTCCCATGTGGGATATGTCGAACATCCCAGCCGCATTTCTGACAGCTTCGTGTTCACGAGTAATACCAGTAAATTGTACTGGCATTTCCCAGCCGCCAAAGCTGGTAAAACGGGCTTTGAGTTCTAAACCTAGTTGATATAAAGGGGTTTGCAGCAGCAATTGGGCAATTTCTTCTTGATTAGCCACAGTTATTTTTACGATCGCACTTCAACATCTATCTATCCTACGAGATCATACTTAGTTTGACAGATTTAGCGATCGCACTACCAGCTTCAAATGCCTAAATCTTTCAATGCTAGACGAATCTGCTCTACACGCCTGCGGTTAACGCCTAAATCTGATTCTCCCACCCGCGATGCCGAGCGCACATGAATTACCGACTCATTGGTGGGGAAATAAAACTCTACATCATCAATAAACTTGAAGATGCGGCTTTTAGAAAGAGCGTGGATGTAATCTTGGGTTTGTTCTATCACCTCGGTGCGGGGAACAACACTGAGAACTTTCAGTAAAACTTCCTGAGCTGCTTTCCGGTCTACATGATAGCTAATCGGGTCAATTGCGTGTTTGGTGTCAGCATTTTGACTGACAACACAATTATCTGAAGCCGGACAAGAACTTAAATGATTATCAGTAACTCCCAAGCTAGAAGTAGCCCAAGTGGCAGCGGGAAAAATTAAACTGTTGAGCAAGGTCAGCAATAGTACCAAAATCATACTTCTGAAGAACCGCCGTGCGATCGCTCTGAGCAAACTAGACATGATCAAATTACTCCTCAACCTAATATCGTTATTAGCTTACCAATAGAACTAGCGATCGCACCTGTTCTCATCCTCACTGTTCCAGTCCCGATTACGGTTTAATAGTTAAATGTTGGCAGTGTTGAGATTTATTAAGAAGACGTTATGAAATATTGGCGAATACTGGCTAGCTTTGTTTTAGCTCTGGTTCTTTTTTCGTTTCCTGTTTCGGCACAAGCGGCTAGTTCCTCCAGTGTAACTAGTACAGCTGTCAATGAAGAATATAGCGGCAAGGATTTATCTGGTCAAAATTTAATCAAGGCCGAGTTTACGAGTTTCATTCTCAAGGATACTAATTTTAGTAATGCTGACCTACGCGGTGGGGTGTTTAACGGTACGATTTTAGAAGGCGTGAATCTACACGGTGTAGATTTTAGTGAAGGCATCGCTTATCTGGCAAAATTCAAGAACACCGATTTAAGCGATGCAGTGCTAACAGATGCAATGATGTTGCGTTCCACATTCGAGCGAGTTGACGTGACTGGTGCTGATTTCACCAATGCAGTTTTAGATGGAATGCAAGTTAAGCGATTGTGTGTCCAAGCCAAGGGCGTGAATTCCAAAACTGGCGTAGATACTCGTGAATCTCTAGGTTGTCGGTAGATTTTTAACTCAAACCTCCCCGCACATGGGGAGTGTGGGGAGATGGGGAGGTGGGGAGGTAGGGAGATGGGGAGTGTGGGAAGATGGAGATTAAAGTGTGAGCTTTTGAGCCTGAAACTCGGATTTCAGAACTCAAAACATCCTGCTCAGAACCCAAAGCTTCCCCACATCACCCCATCACCCCATCACCCCATCACCCCATCACCCCATCACCCCATCACCCCATCACCCCATCACCCCATCACCCCATCACTTCTTAAAGTTGTCGCAACCAGCTCACTTGTTCCCAGACGGCTTTGAGGGAGACTAGGTTTTTACGATTAAACCAATGTTTCCCAGCGGTGCGGAATTGTCCTTTAGCTGCTGCTTGTACTCCATCACTGATGGCGACGCCGACATGTTGCATGACGCTGGAGTCACGATAACAATCAATCATACAGGCAGTGCAACCATCCCGGACTCGTTGGGAATTATCAAACTCGCTGATGTGACACATAGGTTGCTCCCAATTGTGGCAGCGATAAAGGTTAAGATGCCAGTCGAGATAAAACTGTTTCCAGCCACCGAGACAGCTAAATTGTTCTGCTTCACCGAGTAAATGACGCTGCATATCTTCAATGGAGGCGGTGGGATTGACAACTTGGAAGCTGCGTTTGAGAGCTTTGACTGTCTCGAAACGCTGTTGCAATTCCTCAATGGTGTAATCTACTAAATTAGATTCGGCAAAACCTAGGTAAGAAGACCCCAAGGTAGTGAGTGGATAGGAGAAGGTGACGCTATCGAATCCGAGAGATTCGAGGAATGGGGGTAGTTGAGAATATTCGTCCACTAGCCGACTCATAGTTACAGAGGCGGTAGTATGAATTTTACGACGTTGGAAGTGGCTATTGGCATCACGAATGCGATCGCACACGCCCTTGAGTCCCCGATTTTGTTCATGCTTCTCGGCTTCGGCTGCATCAATGGAAATTATCACGCTGACTAGTCCCGCGTCAGCCATTTCCTCAATTCGTTTTGCTGTCAGCAGGGAACCGTTAGTCACTAACATCGGTGCCATGCCAATACTAGATGCATGAGCAATCATCTCATTTAACTGGGGATGAGCCATTGGCTCCCCACCCACATAGATTAAAAAATATACCCCATTGCGGTAAAGAATTTCTGCCGCTTGCTTCGCTTCCTCCAGTGTGACAGTATGTCGCGCCTCCGGAGGCATTTTATCGACCGCAAAATTACAGAACCCACAACGAGCATTGCATACACTAGTAATAGCAAACTGACAAGTAGCCGGGCCACCATCCCACACTGCTTGTAGCGCCATTTGCCATAGCGATCGCTTTTTAGCTCTCACTGCTAAACTATCTTGAGACATAACGTTAATCTTTCTTACGCATTGACAGTACATCTTAAATATGAATACCGAGATTAAACTCAGCAAGACTGTCGCCAGTCCTGCTGGTCTTCAAAACCGTGCATGAAACTTTCACCTCACACGGCTCCTCAATGACTTGACCCTTGTCATGGGTACTTCCCGCTTACCACATCACATTTGTTTCTGTATCGCTCTTATGTCGGTCATAAGAGTTGTCAGTGGCAGTTTTAACGTGGTGACAATGCCTATGTAAGGCTTGTAGATTATCATATATATCCTTTCCACTAACCGATTTAGGGATAATATGGTCAATCTCAATTAAATCGTCTTCTCTAAAGTACAGTCCGCAGTGGGCACATTTCCCTTTTTGCTTCTTGAGTAGTGTTGCTATCTTTTTAGGTACTAGGGGATGATTGCCCTTTCTTGCACTCCAGTATTTTAAGTTTCCATTGAACGGTGAAGCGTCACCTTTTACCTTTACGTGTCTCACAATTTCTTTTTGTGAGTGTTTGAATAGCTTCACTGTGACTTCACCGTTCTCTGTTGCTGCAAATACCCAATTTTCGCCGCCTACTGTGTGCCAATATTTATTGGCTACCCAACTACCTGATTTCTTGGAATGACGGCGTTTTCCCCAGCGTTTTAACTTCAGATACACTAGTCTGCCTAACTTTGAAAATATCTCTTTACTCACAACTGTTGAATAATAGTTTACCCATCCCCTTATTACCGGGTTAAGTTTACTGATTAGTGCTTCCTGTGGAGCGCTTTTGTGGTTATCGATTATTCTGGCTATGTCGTCGTAGTGTTTCTTTATTGCTTTGTCGCTGGGCTTGATGAGTGTTTTAAATCCTAACTTCTTGCCATGTCCGTTTTTTCCAGAGTTATTCTTCCCCACTTTGTATTGTTTTACATGGAAACCAAGGAAGTTAAATCCTATATCTTGGGAGTTTACTCTATCAAGGAATTTGAAAGTTGAGACAATGCGGGTTTTGTTAGAATTTAATTCCAGTCCCATTTCTGCTAACCACTCTTTTACTCTTTCCTTGAGTAATATTATGTGAGCCTCATAAGGTGCAAGAATTACGAAGTCATCAGCATATCTGATTAGGGATATGCTGTAGATATTCGACCATCTGAGAGTAAATAACGGGTTACTTCGTTCCGAATAACAATGCTATGTATCTTTAGAATGACACTCTTCACCGGGTTTGTTAGGGGTGCTAACTGGTCAGGATTTAAGCTGCCAATCCCATATCCTTTACCATTTTGGTTATAGCGATTCAGCCTAATTGCGCTATTTAAAATTAACGATGATTCGGACGTGTCTTTAAGCCTTAGCCTTATTCATGGATACTTTGCTTGACGGTTACTGCGTTAGGCTTGCAGTACTTTCGCCTTTTATTCCCGCTTTACCGATTGATGGCTAGTCTCTACAGTAGGGAATATGCTTTCACTCCAGCACTTAGAGGATGGGTTATGCTCCCATATTGTTATTCAGTTATCATAAGATTCACAAGAGTCTTATGCGGCTAATCCTCCTAAAAGCTTACTAGGCTTGGTTTCTAGCCAACGAGTCGCACTAAATCATATATTTCGTAGGGGCACAGCACTGCTGTGCCCTTTGTGCCCTTTGTGCCCTTTGTGCCCTTTGTGCCCTTTGTGCCCTTTGTGCCCTTTGTGCCCTTTGTGCCCTCTGTACCGTCAATCGCACGAGTCTGTTGAGGAGCAAAGTTATAGGACGATTTCCATTGAGAATGGTACACCATGATATCGTTTGGTGTTAGGGCACGGCAGTGCCGTGCCCCTACGGACACACCTGGCGTCAACAAGAATCGTCTTCAAATTTGGTAACGACCAATTGTCATCAATACATATCATGATTAATTTGTAAAGTACCTATCCCCTATCTTCCATTCCCCTTACTTCCCAAACACACTTCCGAGGGCGCGGGCCATGTTTTGCGGTTGCATTGCATCTATAGCGGCGGTGGGTTCATAGCCGCAATGAACCATACAGTCAGCGCATTTGGGATTACCGCTGGCGCGACCGTATTGACTCCAGTCGGTGTCTTGGATTAACTCTTTAAAGGTGCTGTAATAGCCTTCGTTCAGCAAATAGCAAGGTTTTTGCCAACCTAAGACGCTGTAGCTGGGGCTACCCCAAGGGGTGCATTCATATTCCTTCTCACCTGTGAGGAAGTCTAGAAATAATGGGTTGTGATTGAAGTTCCAGTTTTTGTCACCAGCTTTGTAGGGAGCGAGGATTTGGCGGAAGAGGGCGCGTGTTTGTTCGCGGTTGAGGAAATGCTCTTGATCTGGTGCCCACTCGTAACTGTAACCTGGGGATATCATCATTCCGTCAGTATCAAGAGTTTCGAGGAAATCAAAAAACTCTTGCATTTCTTGAGGATTGCAACCTTCAAAAATAGTAGTGTTAGTAGCTACGCGAAAACCTTGAGCTTTGGCGGCGCGAATGGCTTTGACTGCAGTGTCAAACACACCTTGACGATCTACACATTTATCATGCCATTCTCGCAACCCATCTAAATGGACGCTGAAGGTCAGGTATGGTGAAGGTTGAAACTTGTGCAAACTTTTTTCAAACAATAAACCGTTAGTGCACAAATAAATATACTTTTTGCGCTCAATTAATCCCTGAACAATTTCACCAATTTGGGGATGTAATAGCGGTTCTCCTCCAGGAATTGAAACCACCGGCGCGCCGCATTCTTCAACTGCAGCGAAGCACTGTTCTGGGGTGAGGTTTTGTTTCAATATTTCTACTGGATGCTGGATTTTACCACAGCCTGTGCAAGCTAAATTACAGCGGAAAAGAGGCTCCAACATTAAAACCAGGGGAAAACGTTTGCGCCCTTTTAAGCGTTGAGTGACTAAATATTTGCCGATATCTACGGCTTGTTGTAAGTTAACTGCCATGATTACGAACACTCCTCTAAACGGAAAACACCACAAGAAAGGATGAAGGATGTCATTTAACGTATCCTTCGCTGACAAACCAATTAACTGCATCTTGCAGTGCGGTTGTCAAGTCAGACTGGGGTAGACCTAACTCTCGTACCGCCTTGGAAGGATCATAATACATTGGTTGTTGGGACATCCGCACTCCGTCTAATGGGACTGAGGGAGATTTGCCTAAAGGTGCGAGAATTTTCTCATCAACCCAAGCCACACTCAAAGGTAGCCAAGCGGGTACGGTGCTTTGGGGTGCTGGTATACCTGTAATTTGAGCCAGTTGATCGAGTAGTTGTTTTAAAGTCAGGTTTTGATGTCCTAAGATATAGCGATCGCCTGATTTTCCCTTTTGCAAAGCTAGTAAATGTCCCCAAGCCACATCCCGCACATCGATAAAATTTAAACCAGTATCCACATAAACGGGCATTTGTCGTTTCAAAAACCGCAGGATAATATCCCCTGTGGGGGTTGGTTTGATATCTAGAGGCCCAATTGGGCTGCTAGGATTAACCACAACTATTTCTTGTCCTGCATTTGCTGCTGCTATAGCTGCTTGTTCTGCCAAAAATTTTGATTTTTTGTAATCACCCACCAATTTCTCTAGGGGACTCTGATATGTTTCATCTACGACTGTACCAGATGTCCCTACTCCAATTGCTGCCACTGAACTGGTGTAAACAGTACGTTCAATCCCTGCTTGTTGAGCAGATGCAAGGACATTGCGTGTCCCCACAACATTATGACGATAAAGCAGCTCTTTGTCTTTTTGCCACAGAGAATAATGGGCGGCGATATGGAATAGATATCGACAACCATGCATTTGTTGCCAAAGATGGGAATCATTTAAATCACCCTTGACAATTTCTACCTCTAGCCCTTTTAGGTTGTCCAAGTTACTGCTAGGGCGTACCAAAGCCTTAACTTTGTATCCCTCTCGCAGCAACAAACGCACAACATGGCTACCAATAAAACCTGTACCGCCGGTGACAAAAATTTGTGTCATTTGTTCTTGGGGAGGTGGGGAGGTCGGGAGGTGGGGAGGTGGGGAGGTGGGGTGATGGGGAGGTAGGGAAAGTTGAGATTCAAAGACTCACTCTTCAAGCTCAAAAGCTGACGCTTCAGGTTTAAAGGCTGGCGCTTGAGGTTCAAAGGCTGAGGCTTCAGGCTCAAACTTTAATCCCCATCCCTCCATCACCCCATCACCCCATCACCCCATCACCCCATCCCCCGTGTCATTCATCTGTTCCTATACCTTGGAAACCAATCGTCTAAAATGGCGTAAACTACGGGTACGACGATTAAGCTCAAGATTGTGGAACTAACTAAGCCGCCGGCGATCGCTACGGCCATGGGCGATCGCAATTCTGAACCGGCGCCTAAACCTAAAGCGATGGGTACCATGCCGAGAATTGTAGCGGCGGTGGTCATCATGATTGGTCTGAGGCGGACTGGCCCAGCTTTGAGAATTGCTTCTGTGCGTTCTAAGCCGGCTTCGCGCAATTGGTTGATATAATCCACAATTAAGATGGCGTTTTTGTTGCTGATTCCCAACAAGAACACGAAGCCAATCAGGGAAATCATGCCGAAGTCACTTTTGGTAATCAGCAGCGCTAACATTGCTCCTACCAAGGCTAAGGGTAAGGAGACGCCAATGACTACGGGGTCTACCCAACCTTTAAAGAGCCAAATGAGGACGACTACGATACATAACGCTGATAAAGCCAAGGTTGTACCAAAGCTACCAAACACTTCGCCCAAGCGAGCAGAGTCACCACCCAAGTTCAGCGCCACACCAGGAGGCATGATTTTTTGGGCTTCGGCTACCACTTGATCAGTGGCATTACCTAAAGATAAATTTTGACCTAGGTTAGCGCTAATGTAAGCTACGCGCTGATTGTTGAGGCGTTCGATGTGGAAAACAGTGTCGTTTTTGTTGGCTTCACCTGTAACTGTGACATCTGCAAATCCTGGTAATTTCACTAGCTGCTCTTTAATATCCTTGGCTGCTTGGCTAAGGGCGTTGAGATCATCACCTCTTAAAGACACTTGTAAGGGTTTTTGACCGCCAGTGTCCACAAATTGGATATCTTCTACACTGGTGGTGACGCCGGGAAGCTTGGGTAAATTGGCGCGGAATTGGTCTTGCAGTTCTGCTGTTTTAATTGAGCGATCGCTTTTTAGTTTGACATACAACACGCCTTTATTTGGCTCACCTTCACGAGAACCCACAGTAGTAAATACAGTCTCTACGGCTGGGGATGTTCTCACCACTGCTTCTAGTTTCTTCGCCACTTCCTCTGAGTCGGCTAAGGGATTGGGAATGGAGACTTGAGCATTAGGAACTGCTCCTGTAGCTCTCAATCTTTCATCTCCAACAGGGAAACTGGGTAAAGGTGCTGTGTAGGTAATATTAAACTCGCCCCGGTCTAGTTTAGGGATGAAGCCTTTGGGAATGAGGGGAATCAGAGCTATCCCCACAACAAAACTAAGAACAGCTAACCCAATAACGATCGCTCGGTGATGCAAAGACCATTGCAGTAAGTCGCGGTATGATTGGGCAAAGCGCACCCATAACATCCCTTCGCGGCGACGGGAACCAGAAGATTTAGGCTGTAGCCAATATATAGATAAAACAGGTGACAATGTTCGCGCCACTAACAAAGAAGCCAGCATGGCTGCAGAAACAGTAATCCCAAAAGGTTTAAAAAACTGACCAATGACACCACCCATCAAACCGATGGGGAGAAAAACTGCAACTGCGGTGAAGGTAGCAGCGGTAACTGTCAAGCCAATTTCATTTGTGGCTATCAAAGCAGCTTGGCGGGGAGTTTCCCCATCATCGATGTGGCGCATAATGTTTTCCACATCAACGATCGCATCATCAACAATGCTACCAATGACCAAAGCTAATGCTAACAAAGTAATTGTCTCTAAATTAAAGCCAAAAATTGCCATGACAATCGCCGTCGCTAACATCGACGTGGGAATCGCCAAAGCGGAAATCAGGGTGGCGCGCCAGTTCCACAAAAAAGGGAAAATTACGACAACCGATAACAAAACAGCTTCAATAAGGGAGTCGATGGTTGATTTAGTGGCTTGACGGATGTATTCTGCTTGGGTAGCCGCTAAGGTGAGTTTGACATCGTTGAGAGTAGAACGCAGCTTTTGTACTTCCTGCTCTACTCGACTCACCACCTCTAAGGTATTAGCACTACCGCGTTTAATCACCTGAAATGCTAAAGCTTCTTTACCATTGAAACGCACTCTGGTTGCGCCACCCGTAGGAAGACTAGCAGTGTTTGCTGATAACTGGGGCGGTTGTGAGACAGGCGCACCCAATAAAGAAACTTTCAGCACTCCTGGTAGTTTAGCGATCGCTGTGACAATCTGGTCTTTTGCTATCTTAGTTAAATCTTGGAGATTTTTTGCTGGACTCTCAATGGCGTAACTAATAGCAGCTGACTCGTTCAAATTCAGAGGAATAGTCTGATATTTTGCTCCTTTGGTCAACTGTAACTGCTTCAGCGCCGTTTCCACTTGACGAGTTGATGATTCTAAATTTGTGCCGACAACAAAAGACAGACTAACAGCAGTTTGTCCAGGATAGGTAGATGAACGAATATCTTCTAGTCCCGTGAGAGATTTCAGGCGCTGCTCTATGGGTTTAGTCAGTTTAGTCTCTGTATCCAGCGCTGTAGACAAAGGTGCTTGAGCATTCACCACCACCACAGGAAAGGTAATATCTGGAAACAGAGCATACTTGAGAGAACTAAACGCTAGAATACCAGCCACCGTGACGGCAAGCCAAAAACCGATCGTTAGCCAGGAAAATTCGATCGCTAATTTGGAAATATTAAAACGTTCTCTTGCAGATTTTGAGTTATTGGGCTTTACCATTTTGGAAAATCATCGTGCGGGTGACACAATTACTAGTCATGCTACAGTAATCGTCCCCACTTTGGGAGTTCTGCTCGTCACCAAATTTGATGAAGGGGATGGGGAGGTGGGGAGATGGGGGGATGGGGAGGTGGGGAGATGGGGGGATGGGGAGGTGGGGAGATGGGGAGTGTGGGGGGTGTGGGGAGTGTGGGGAGTGTGGGGGGTGTGGGGAGATACAAATGATTATTGGGCGTTGCTGAATTATGGGATGATTTTTATTTCACGCAAAGAAGATCACGAAAATTAGGACTTTTGCAAGTGGTCTATGAAATGCCAGAATTACCTTTCTTATTCTTTGTTCCTTTGCGCCTACCCTGCGGGATCGCTTTCAGCGATTGCGCCTACCCTGCGGGAAGCCGCTCCGCGTCTATGCGTGAGACAAATTCATATTCTCAATCAGCAACGCCAATTATTGTTTATGCCTATTTGTCTAAATCCTCATGAAAAACTACACAATTTTAGTGCCTCAAGGAGCGGAGTATCACGCTGTGTGTCGCGGTTTAAAGCGCGCCCATGATTCAACGTCGCTCGTAATTGCAATTCCTGTGGGGAGCAAACCTCTAACCACATATCTGCATAAATTGCAAGCGCAAAATCAATTACCTGATTTGAGCGCGCAGGTGTTGCTTATGGGTTTGTGTGGTAGTCTCAACCCTAAATATTCTGTGGGAGATGTGGTGTTATGTCTTGATTGTTTGTATCAAGGTAATCTTCTAGAGTGCGATCGCTCTTTGAATGCAGAGATTTATTCGTCTTATTCAGATAAAGTAACAATAGTCAAGTCTTTAACGAGCAATCGCGTGATTTGTTCTGCAGCCGAAAAACGTTATTTGGGTGAGAGTTCTGGCGCTGATGTGGTGGATATGGAAGGATTCGCCGCTCTCAATTTTTTCCATCAGTTGGGAGTGTCGATAGCCATATTGCGAGTTGTCAGCGACGACTGTCACCACAATATCCCTGATTTGACATCAGCCATCAGCGCTGACGGTTCTCTGAAACCTTTACCCCTCACCATGAAATTGATTAGTCAACCTATAGCCGCGACGCGATTGATTCGTGGTTCCTTGCGGGGGTTGAAGGTGTTGGCAGAGGTGACAACATCACTTTTAGAATAGAAGCAATGAAGCTAAAAATATCGACACTATAAGAATCATATTCAATTTCTGAAAAAAACTCAGTACAGCTTAAAGATTCTTATTTACTATTGTCCATTGCCTGCCCACGCAAATACATTCACAAGTCAAATCGGATTGCTATATGTTGAATCTTACCTTAACCCCAGAACTTGAGCAATTTGTCCAAACTCAGTTAGAAAATGGTAAATATACTTCACCTGAGGAAGTCGTCCTAGCAGCACTACAGAGGTTTGCTAAACAGGAAAATATCTACAAAGGACGATTTGAGGAATTACAACGGGAAATCATGATTGGTGTAGAAGCATCAGAACGCGGTGAGGTGATTGATAGTGATACTGTTTTTCATCAAATACAAGCGAAACTAGAACAACGTCGCCACCGTGAGGGTAGATGAGTAATACATGTAAATTTACCGTTCCTGCAAGTCGAGATATTGAAAGTATTATCGACTATATCGCTCAATCCACACATTTGAGTCCGTAGGATGCGTTAGCGAACCGCGTAACGCATCTAGCCACCAACCTTTTAAATAGGTGCAACTAAAGCTTGACGCGCGACACGCTTACGATCGCTTTTACGAGTACCCCCAGCCATCTGATACTCATGGCTATTGTTGCCGAACTTGTAAGCAATACCAAGCAAAATTTTCTCAGAATAATCTGCTAAATTTCGTTCATTTTCGGTGATTTGGGTTAACAAGACATCAATATTAGAAAGTGCGGTGTTGTAAGCTTCTATATTTTTACGCAAATCATCTATTTTATCAGTATAATCTTTAACCGTTAATCCATCACCGATATTCAACGCCGGATTGATTGATTTGATGCTTGCTAGACGCATCTCAGCTTTATCAAGAGTACGTGAATTGCGTTTTTTTCTTGCCATAACTAATACCCTGTTTTTCAATATCTCACACTTCTATAGTGGACAATAATTGAAAAGGTTGTCTTACGTAAAATTGTTGATTTTTGTAAAAAAAAGTTGCCACCAGAAGTTAGCACAAACTCCGAGAAACAAGGAAATGTCAAGACAGAAGCTGCTACAGACTGCGCGGAACACGGAAACGTTAAGACGGAAGTCGCTGCACAGAAGACAGAAGCTGCTACAAACTGCGCGGAATACGGAAACGTCAAGACGGAAGCCGCTGCACAGAAGACAGAAGCTGCTACAGACTGCGCGGAATACGGAAACGTCAACACAGAAGCCGCTGCACAGAAGACAGAAGCTGCTACAGACTGCGCGGAATACGGAAACGTCAAGACAGGAGCCGCTGCACAGAAGACGGAACACAACAGCGATCGCCCTCATCCCATGTTAGCAATTAGTGCAATCGCTGAATACACACATCAATTTTTATCGAGAATAAACTCGCCCTTTCCACGCGCCACCGCGCCCTTGCCAATGACGGATGGCTGAGTCTAAAGTCATAAGGGTGTAAAGAAAAGCGATCGCAGGTAAACACAAAGCTAACCAAGGTGGACATTTATACAAGCGGATGGTGGGGAAATAAGCTATGGTCATCAATACCCATGCTGATAAACTGGTGAGAGCGATCGCTAAATTCCCCATGAATAAACTAATCATCACCCCCAATGGTGGAACCAAATAAATCAAGAACATCGCCGCCAAGGTTCCGACTAACAACAACGGGGAATAATTCAGTTGAGTATAAGCTGTCCGCGCTACCATCTGCCAAACTGTCCCCAAAGAAGGATAGGGGCGCAAGCTGTGAGTTAGAGTACTCAGTCCTAACCAGATGCGTCCAGAGGGAGATGAGGAGGATGAAACATCATTATTTCTCTCTCTAGCCCCTACCCCCTGATCTCTAGCCCCTTTTACCGCTTGGGCTAAAGCACAATCATCAATTAGTGTTTGACGTATAACTGCAATCCCGCCAATTCTTTCTAGGGCAGTTGTGCGAATTAAAATAGAACCACCAGCAGCAGCAGCGGTGGCTTTTTTGGGGTTATTCACCCAGCGAAAAGGGTAGAGTTTTTGAAAGAAAAAGACAAAGGCGGGAATCAGTAGGTTTTCCCACAAACTTTCGCACCTGAGTTGCACCATCACAGAAACTAAGTCTAAATCTTCTTGTTCTGCTTTGGCTACCAAGCGCCGGAGACTACCTGCGTCATGGTGGATGTCTGCGTCGGTGAGAAAGAAATAGTCTGGTTTTGGTGCGGAGGTATTTTGCGTTTCTAAAGCTTTTTGAATTCCTTGCTCCACTGCCCAAAGTTTACCAGTCCAGCCGGGGGCTAACGGTTGACCAGAAACAATATGTAATTGCTGGGCTTTATTAACGGCGTGGGCTACTCCCTCAGCAAAAGCAGCGGTACCATCGGTGCTGCGGTCGTCTACTAGAAATACTTGGAAATCACCGGGGTAATCTTGGAGCAACAATGACTTGAGCGTAATTGGTAACAACTGAGCTTCGTTGCGCGCGGGAACTACTGCACAAACTGTAGGTGATGATTGTAACTGAGTTTCTCTCGCCTCTAATTGTTGATCTGCTCGCCAAAACTGTCCCCGCACACACAGCAATCCGATCCAGATAAGTAAAGATAAAAGTGTTAATCCTAATACAAATGTAGCCATGACACCTTGTAAATTCGACCCGTCTCAGACACAATACTATGTCTGCTGATTGTGAGAAAGGTTTTTTTTACCATACTGTGGTATTGATACTATGTGTGAGGTTGGGGAAGTACTTTGATGCAAACGCAAGATCAGGTTACAGTTAATCAAGTCACAACAGCGATCGCCGCTAGTCAAGAATATCTGCTTTCAATCCAAAATCCAGCGGGCTATTGGTGGGCAGAGCTAGAATCTAATGTGACAATCACTGCTGAGGTTGTACTCTTACACAAAATTTGGGGAACAGACGCCACAAGACCTCTGCACAAAGTTGTCACCTATCTTCTACAACAACAGCGTCAGCATGGGGGTTGGGAACTGTTTTATGGTGATGGTGGGGAACTGAGCACTTCGGTGGAAGCTTACATGGCTCTCAGGTTGTTGGGTGTGTCCGCAACTAACCCGGCGATGTTGCGAGCCAAGGCTTTTATTCTCCAACGCGGTGGTATCAGTAAGACTCGCATTTTTACGAAATTACATTTAGCTTTAATTGGCTGCTACGATTGGCGCGGCTTACCTTCTCTACCACCTTGGGTAATGCTTTTACCGTCAGCGTTCCCTTTTAATATTTATGAGATGTCTAGTTGGGCACGTTCGAGTACAGTACCTCTACTGATTGTCCTCGACCGCAAACCGATTTTTATCACCGAACCAACTATCACTTTAGATGAACTGTACGCCGAAGGTGTTGAGCAAGCCCGGTTTGAGTTACCCCGCAATGGCGATTGGACAGATTTATTCGTTACCTTGGATCAAGGTTTCAAGTTTGCAGAAAGTCTCGATTTAGTCCCCTTCCGCAATGAAGGTATTAAAGCCGCAGAAAAGTGGATTTTAGAACGCCAAGAAGCGACCGGCGATTGGGGGGGGATTATTCCAGCGATGTTAAATTCTTTATTAGCTTTGCGGTGTTTGGGTTACGACGCCGCTGACCCAATTGTGGAACGGGGGTTAACATCTGTCGATAACTTTGCGATAGAAACTGAGGACAATTACCGCATTCAACCATGCGTTTCTCCTGTTTGGGATACCGCTTGGGTGATTCGCGCTTTAATTGATTCTGGATTGAACGCAGATCATCCGGCAATTGTCAAGGCTGGGGAATGGTTATTGTCAAAACAAATTCTCGACTATGGCGATTGGGCTGTGAAAAATCGCCAAGGTAAGCCGGGAGCTTGGGCGTTTGAATTTGAAAATCGCTTTTATCCTGATGTGGATGACACTGCTGTGGTGGTGATGGCGTTGTATCAAGCAAAGCTTCCCCATGAAAAATTAAAACATGCCGCGTGCGATCGCGCTGTGAATTGGATCGCTTCTATGCAGTGTCAACCTGGGGGTTGGGCGGCTTTTGATCTCGATAATAATCAAGAATGGCTGAACGCAGTCCCATACGGCGACCTCAAAGCCATGATTGACCCCAACACAGTTGATGTCACCGCTAGGGTGCTGGAAATGCTGGGGGCGGGAAATTTTATCATTGATGATGGAAATTTAGCCAGAGCGATCGCTTATATTATCAAAGAGCAAGAACCAGAAGGCTGTTGGTTTGGGCGCTGGGGCGTCAACTATATCTACGGTACCAGCGGCGTCCTCTCTGCCCTAGCTCTCATTAACCCACAAAAACATCAACGCACCATCAAACAAGGAGCCGCTTGGCTAGTTAGTTGTCAAAACCCCGATGGTGGCTGGGGTGAAACTTGTCGCAGTTATGATGACCCCAATCTCAAAGGAAAAGGCACCAGTACCGCATCTCAAACCGCTTGGGCTTTAATTGGCTTAATCGCTGCTGGTGAAGCTACCGGCGAATTTGATTACGACATTATTGACCAAGGAATTAGCTATCTTTTAACTACTCAAAAACCCGATGGAACTTGGTATGAAGCCGACTTTACAGGTACTGGTTTCCCCAGCCATTTTTATCTCAAATATCACATGTATCAACAATATTTTCCTTTAATTGCTCTTGGTCGCTATCAAGCAATTTTAGGGAATGGGGAATAAAATTCTCAGTTTTTCTGAGATTATTTAGTGTCGCTAATTGCCGTATCAAGACAATTATGTGTGGCGGCAAAAACCTTTGCGGAGACGTTATATTTAATGTCTCTACAAACTAATTTGTACCTCATAAAAAGCAGAAATTATGAATGTAGATAGACATAAATTTGCACCAGTCGCAAGACGGATGAAAGTGATAATTCATCTACTTAAGATAGATATACAACAAAGGGCGTCATTACTATTTAGGGTGCATTTACTGCAATCATTAACCTAGGTGAATGCAGAGTAAAAACTAATTTTTTACTCTGCATTTCTTGATGCTTGTTGAGATATAGCGATTCGATTTAATCTGGAAAAATTAAGTAAATGAACATAATTAAATGTAATACAATTTTCAAATGTAGGGGCGAACGGTTGTTCGCCCTTGTCCGGGCGTTCGCTTTTAGCGTTAGAGCAGGGTACGGTTGTTCGCCCTTGTCCGGGCGTTCTCTTTTAGCGTTCACGCCTTCAAAGCTTATATTCCCGCACCTGATTTGGCTTCAGCACCCATCGGTGATACATAGTCGCGGAAGAGAGTGATTTGTTGTTCAAAAGCTAGAGATTTAATCTGATTAAGGAGTGCTTTTGCTTCCGCAGAAAGTTGATAATCAGCAGGAAGAGGAATGATGGTAGAGTTTTCCATTCCTTGGGCTAACAGATACCAAAATAGCAGTTTAGTTGTATCACCTAAAGAGCCATATTCACGGGAGATTTGCGTATCTGCTTTGTTAATGAGGTCGCGTTGAATTTGCAGTTGTTGCTCATGAGATAGTTCTTTAACTTGATTGAACAAACCTTCTGCAATTGCGGGAGAAGCAGTGCTCGCGCCAGGGGCTGCTGGGGTAATTGAGCCACCCATTTCTGTGTAAATAAACCAAAATAAAGCTAGTTGTTGGTCAACATCTAATTTTTGCCATGCTTGCACGTGTTGACGAATATTTGGGTCGCTAGTTTGAGTGTATGCCATGATAAATTGCCGTTGAGATTTAGTTCATATCGTCAACAACAGTATCAAAGCTCTATGTATCGTTTAACCCCACTGGAGACAGATGTACCTCAATCAAAAAGAATAGCTCTTAGATAATAGAAAAAAGACTGAATATGATATGTGTAATTGTGATTTTTTATTTGTTAAGAGTCAAGGGTTATTTTCGCCATAACCACATAACCCCTGCTCCCTCATCCCCTCTCTTTCTTCATCTCATTCTTGAGAATGAGCAACTAAAGTTGTGATCGTGGCGACTAGTTTTTCTGGTTCTACTGGTTTACCGATGTGAGTTTGAAAGCCTGCTTCTAGAGCGCGCACACGATCTTCACTATCAGCATATGCTGTTAGAGCGATCGCTGGAATTGTAGCACCTTTATCTGGCTGTAGTGCGCGGATCTTACGAATCAAAGTATACCCATCTTCATAAGGCATAGCGATATCACAAATCAACACATTGGGTTGTAATTTGGGGAGCATTTCCAGTGTTGCTGCTGCTGATGTAACGGCTGTAACGGTGGCGCCATCGGCTTCGAGGACAGTAGAAATATAAAAGCGGCTATCATCATCATCATCCACCACCAGGATGTTTAAACCGACGAGAGGGAGAGGAGGTTGCATACAGTCTCCGTTATGTTTAAGAAAAGACAGTCGTCTAGAAAGAGCGTCTCGTCTGCTCTTGTTCAACCACACTAATGGCAATTCTACTGTGATTTTAAGTTGTATCTGGCCTGCAAAAGCAAAAGTCAAGAATCAAAGTTTTTTGAACTTGGACTCTTGACCGAAGAAAGGATGAAGGATAGCTGCTTTCTATTCTCTATTCCCTGCTATAAAATTAGACGAATCGCCAACGACCGACTACACCGTCATCTAAATCAACATAGTATAAATTGCCATCAGGCCCTTGAACAATTTGCACTACGTACTCAGCACCAGTAGCAAAGGTTTCTACTGATTGAATTCCACCACTAGAATTGAAGCTGACGTTGCGGACAATACCTTGTCCCAAATCATTGAAGAATAAATCTCCGTTATATGCATCTGGGTAGGCTGTACCAGTGTACACATCACCGACAACGATCGCATTAATGCCATCCGTAGCGTGGTTGAGGGCTAAAATTGATGGTGTAGCAGTTTGTCCGCTGGCATAAAATGCTTGCGCTTCTGGGAAACTTTCATACACGCCAGTTCTCAAGTTAACGCCGTTACCCCCTTCATAGTAAGGCCAACCAAAGTTTGCACCGGGGCCAGCGGTATTAATTTCTTCCCAAGCGCCCCAACCCACATCACCGATGTAAAGTTGTCCGGTTTCGGGATGAATGCTGAAGCGGAAGGGATTTCGCAAGCCATACTGGTAGACTTTGGAGCGATTACTATCAGCGTTACCGTCATAGAAGGGATTATCAGCCAAGCCTTTACCGGTAATTGGGTCAATACGCAGGACTTTACCAGATAAATTGTCAATATCTTGAACTCTGACGGTACGCGGGTCAGCCCGGTTGTAGGAAGTACCATCGCCGTTGGTAACATACAATGCACCATCGGGGCCAAATTTCACCATCCCCACGCTATGGGATTGACTGTCAGCAGCGAGAAAATCTTGGAGATTTTGCCCATTTGGTAAAATACCCGCTGGGGGTTCATTAAAATTGGCGGTGCTATCAACAAAGCCATTGAAATTATTCCAGGTACTGTTTTTACCAAGTAGCACTACTTCACTGTTGGCTAAAGCTGTTGTGTAGTTGGTTCTCACATCTGCGGTGACGCGAACTAAACGCCCGGCTCGATTACCATTAGCATCAGGAGCAGCTAGACCAGTTTGGCCGTTAACTTCTGGTGGGTCGTAGGTGTAGAGTAAGTAAACGTAGGGATTGTTAGCAAAATCTGGATGGATAGTCAAGCCTAATAAACCGCGATCGCTATTTTCGTTGACTTTTGCAGAGATATCAATAAAGGGAGTTGCTAATAAAGTTCCATTTTGAGAAACTCTGACGACTCCATTCTTTTGAGCAATTAACATGGTTTCCCCATCAGGTGTCCACTCGATGGCGGTGGGCATTTCTAAGCCAGAAACAATGCTATCTTTAGTTAATTGTCGTCCTGGTTGCTCTCGATATAATTGCTGAATTTCTGCAACTGCCAAAGTGCGATTATAAATTCGCGCGTCATCAATTTGACCTTTGAAGTAACTATCAACTCGACCAATATTCACTTGTTGAGTAGCAAAAGGTTTGCGTCCGGCGAAGTCAGTAGTAGAAAATACTCGCTGACCATTAACATAAGCTTGATAGGTGGTGCCATCAAATGAGGTGACTACATGGTTCCAAGCATTAGGCTTGAGTACACTACCTGTAGTGAAAGAGTTCCAATTAGTACCATCTCCGAAACCAGCGTGAATTTTTGTATTTTCTGTCACCCAAATTCCCGGATAACGTTGAATAGCTCCAGCTGCGGGTTGATAACCGATGACGCCGTGAAAGCCGTTATCTGTATTTTCCGAATGAATCCAAACTGACTGTGTAAAAGTACCCCCACTTAAATTTAGACTAGCTTGATTAGGAATATTAACGTAGTCATTAACTCCATCAAAATTCAAGCTGTGGGTATTGGCAAAGTTTAAGACCGGGGTTTTGGTGCTCGGGCCGCTGGGAGCAGTCATATTAATTGCTGTTCCATTGTTACCTAACCCAGAGGAATCAATGACTACAGCATTTAGACTGGCTTCATCTAACTTCCAATAACCAACTAAATCTGGTGGCCTTTCGTTATCAATAATTGTGATTTGCGCTGTCCGCGGAGCTAATAAGGTGGCGCCACCCCGAACGTTGTCAATCGCAAAACCGAAGGTTTCGTTACCTTCAATTAAGGTATCATCCAGGATGGGGATAGTGACAGATTTGCTGGTTTCACCGGGTGCAAAGGTGAGTGTACCAGATCTGGCAGTGTAATCACTTCCAGCTTTGGCGGAGCCTTCAATTGTGCGATAGTCTACCGTTACGGTTCCAGAAGTTCCTTGTTGACGCAGCACGGTAACACCGACAGTACCCGCAGCTTCATTGACTGTGATGGTACTAGTTTGCAATCCAATCACACCCGGTTTGCCAATTTCAATGATTCCTCGTACCTGGGATGTCGCAAACCAGTCATTCCACCTACCTGTGCTGTTCCAATTCATCACAGCGTGGTCTTCTTCGCCGTTGTAGTTATTCGGTTCCCCTGGCGCCCAATTGGTATAGGTAACGGTTTCACCGCTCACCCATCTAAATTGTCCTTCTACCTGGACATCATTGATACCGAGCCAAAATCGTTCTGTGGTGCTAAAGGTTGATCTCAGCCAGGATTCCTCAGCCGCGTCATTAATGGTGACGAGATTACCACCTAAACTTACAGCTTCTGCTTGGGCTGCGTCCCAAGTTTTCCTGCCAATGGTGAGATAATATTCATTGCCGTTATAAATTTTCGGTTCAATCTCAACAATCGCCCGGAATTTACTACTAGACAGTTGGTCGTTCCATTGACCAGCCGTGCTATTCATGACTACAAAGTCTTCATTGCTACGGGAATTGCTCGGTTGACCTGGTGCCCAGTTAGTATATGTGACAGCTTCGCCATTAATCCACCGATATTGACCTTCGACAGTTTGGTCTGTCAAGCCTATCCAGAGTTGTTCACCAGTCCCAAAGGTAGATTTTAGCCAAGCTTCTTCCGCCGCATCGTTAATTGTTACTAAGTTTCCACCTAATCTCTGGGCTTCGGTTTGAGCTTGTGTCCAAGTACCTGCAGTCTGGGTGAGGACATAGCGTTTGTTATTGTAAATCGGCAAGATATTTTCATATTGTGCGATCGCTTTTTGATCTAAAACTGACTTGGATTCAATCGCTCCTGTTTCTACTTCTAACTCCCAGTCACCACCAAGAGCAGCATTTCCGGTCAAGTCGTCGGAGGCGCCAATATCCGCACCGGTAATCTGACTTAACTGTTGCACAAATGTCAAGCCATCAGACCCAGCACCAACGTTACACCCATAAAACAATAGGTCAGTTTCTTCAGTAAAAGCACGACGCCAACTTTGTAAACTGTCGTTGTAATTACTGAGATTCTGGGAATTCAGATGACTGTTACCCAATAACACCTCTCCCGTACCACCGTGGGAAACTATGTGTACGCTGGCGAGGTTTTGGTGCTGTCCCAGAATGTTTGTAATCTGCAATACGCCATCAGTATTAGGATCAAGCCTAAATACATCTGCGTTCTCAAAGCTGCGAGAAAGAATTTCATCATCTTGAATAGCACCATCAATAAAAACTAGATGCTGACTACCAGTTCCCCCTAGTTTTGTGTTTGGTGATATCAAATTATTTTCTAAAGCAGCCTTACCAAATAATCCGTTGTTTACTGAAGAATTTGTTTCTATTTGCAGAGAATCTGTTCTCAAATCAAATGCATCTGACATAGGTTTTTAATTCCATGAGGAAATTTTTTTTAGATGTGAAATTTTTCAGATTTATTTTCACTTGTTTAATTTATCCAGTTAACCTCTCTCAAAATTTATCTATTTAGTACTGTAAACTTGACTTTTTTTTGACTAATTAGTTGATAAAAACAATTTTTTATTAAAAATCTGCAGCTATTTACCAATCTAGTTTGTCAAAACATCTATTGAAAATTCAATTATTCAGCTTAAATTTTTCCCAAATATGCATTACTTAATTTAATGTAATTTAAATTACTCAATAATCATTTTTCCGATTTATCTTCGCTGATTTGAATCACTTTATTTGACTGTAATTACTGAACTATGTCAATTTCACTCAATATTTTTTTATGGAAAATTTAAATTTATAGCAAGTTTTTTAACGGAATTAAAAAGACTGAATTTTATTAAAAACAAAGTTTTATTTAAAAATAGACAAACAGGATTTTTACTGAAATAATTTAATTCTGATGTAAAAGCTTTAAACATAAATTTCTGAAATTTAAATGCAAAATAAATTTGATGAAAATACTAATTTATTTGGTGGAAAACTTTAAAGATTTTTAGAAATTACTTTTGACTTGACATCAAGTAAAATTAAATTTTTTATAAACAATATATATCTCGGAAAAATGAGAAAAATATCAAGTATAATTTACAGTCGCAGTCAACAAAGTAGTTGTCCAGTCAGTTTTATGAAGAGAGTCTTGATAAACTGACAGCGTTTCTCATGTTGGTGAGGCTAGGGGCTAGGAACTAGGGGATAGAACTTAACTGGGGTGTACATACATTGGGAACTGCTGGGGGACTGATGCTAAAGTCATCATTTTTGGGAAAAATTTTCCCAAGTTCAAGAAACCGTGACGCTTGATATTGAACCGAATGTATGTGTCAGTTACGTAAACTCTGAAACTAGAGCATCCAACCGGGTGAGCAGTTTTATACCGAGTATTTTTGCAACTTTAAAATCTATCACTACCCAGTTGACATATATGCATTCATAAAAAATGGCTGTTTAAATTGGAAATTTGGAATTTTGAATTGGTATTAGATTCCCACTTTCCCCTAGACTAGGGGCAGCAACCTTGTGCAAACTGGCTAAGGAAAATGGACTGTGACTGAATTGAACAATTCCCCCTCTACCCTCCAAGGTTTTTCACGCCGAGAATTACGAGATTTAGTGCGAACTCAGCTACAAATGCTGCTAGAACAGGGGGATTTACGGGGAGCAAAGGCAATTTTAGTACCTGTGCAGCCTGCGGATATTGCTGAGGCTATTGAAGGCTTACCGGAAGCAATGCACGCTTTGGCTTTTCGCTTGCTTTCTAAGGATGAAGCAATCGAGGTTTATGAATATCTAGATTACAGCGTTCAAGAACGGCTAATTGAGGAATTGAAAAGTCAAGAAGTCCGAGATATTGTTGATCAGATGTCATCGGATGACCGAGCTAGATTATTTGACGAATTACCAGCCAAAATTGTTAATCGCCTCTTAGAACAACTGAGTCCCGCTGAACGGGAAGCCACAGCCCAACTGTTGGGTTATGAAGCTGACACGGCTGGGCGAATGATGACGCTGGAGTTAATCTCGCTCAAAGAGAATTTGACGGTAGCGCAAACTTTAGAGCGGATTCGCAGTTTGGCTAACGCTAGCGAGATGATTTACTACCTTTATGTGACTGATAGTGCTAGGCGCTTAACGGGGATTGTATCACTGAGAGAATTAGTCACCTCTCAGCCAGAGGAAATTATTGGGGAAGTGATGACCCGCGATGTGGTGTTTGTGCATACAGATACGGATCAAGAAGAAGTAGCAAAATTGATTCAAAGGTATGATTTTCTGGCTGTGCCTGTTGTCGATAGAGAACAACGTCTCGTCGGTATAGTTACTGTTGATGATGTGATCGATATTTTGCAAGCAGAAACTACTGAAGATATTTATGCTGTCGGTGGTGGCGTGCAATCGGGAGGCGACAATTATTTCCAAACAAATTTATGGGAAGTTGCTCGTAAAAGGGTTGTTTGGCTGTTAGTATTACTTGTTACTAATACTATTACAGGCACAATTATTAAATCTCAAGAAGATATCTTAACGAAGGTGGTAACACTGACGGCTTTTATACCTTTGCTAACAGGTACTGGCGGTAACGTAGGGGCACAATCTTCTACGGTGGTTATTCGCGGGATGAACACCGAAGAAATACGGTTACTGGGCCCATTGCAAGTAATTGGACGTGAGGCGATCGCTGGTGTGTTATTAGGTGGTATGTTAGGTACGATCGCCACAATTTGGGCATATTTTTTACAAGGCAGATTAGAAGTAGCGATCGCTGTTGGTAGTAGTTTAGTCGCTATTTCTGTTTTAGCTTCTGTTTCCGGTTCCGCACTGCCATTTTTATTTCGTTTACTTCGCTTAGATCCGGCTTTAATGTCAGCGCCATTTATCACCACAGCAGTTGATGTTATTGGTGTTTTAATTTACTTCAATCTAGCGAGAGTAATTTTAAATTTATGAGTTTTAAATTACAATCAAGCTACTTGCTGGTTAAACTGCATTTGATTGATTAAGAGTCAAGTTCAATAATTGTTCAAAAATTAAAGATTTTGTGAAATAAAAAAAATCCTTTTATCAAAATTTCATAAAAAAGTAACGGTATCAATCTTTTATACAGATATCAGTGGTTCTTTGGTGTTAATATGCTTTGAAAAGCAAAAACAACAAAAAATTTACAATACAAACAGTTTTTCGCCCGAAAAATTCACTAAATACTAACAACAACCTTTATTATTGCTCGATGCCTGCCAATGACATCTATCTCAACGTGGAAAAAACGTAAAAACCTATTGTTAACGCTGGTTGCAATTAGCATCAGTCTCAGTACAACGCAAGCAAGCGTGGGACAAACAAACACAATCAACAACACAGCAAGCGGCACAGCGAGCGGCACACCAATCACCAACTCAAACACAGTCAGACTCACAGCCAACAGCGCCGCCCTAGAACTAATAAAAACCGGAGACAAAGCCGCAGCCGAACCAGGAGACAGCATAGTCTATCGGCTAGCAATCACCAACAAAGGGACAACAGCAGCCAGCAACCTAATCATCAACGACAGACTACCCCTAGGCATCAGACTCATCAACAAAACACTCACAGGCAGCATCAACAACAACAGCATCGCCCTCACAGCCAACAGCAACAGCCGCAGCATCAGCATCAGCCCAGTAGACAACAGCATCCAACTGCAACCAAACCAAACCCTAGTCATAGTCTACGCCGGAGAAATCACACCAGACGCCATCAGAGGCACAGGCACAAACCTAGCCATCGCCCAAGCCGGCAACCTCACAAGTAACCCCAGTAGCCACACCATCAGAATCAGACCAGGAATCCTCTCCGACTGCGGCACCCTCATCGGTAGAGTATTCATCGACAAAAACAACGACGGCGAACAACAAAACAACGAACCAGGCATCGGTAACGCCGTCATCTACATCGACGACGGCACCCGCATCATCACCGACAACAACGGACTCTACTCCCTCAGCAACGTCATCAGTGGCAATCGCACCGCCACACTAGACCTGACCAGCCTACCAGGATACGCCCTCGCACCCAACAAATACATCATCGAAAAAAATAGCCACACCAGACTAGCCAAACTCGCACCAGGAAGCATGGTGAGAATCAACTTCGGCGTCACACCAGCCTTTGGGGAACAAAAACGATGAACCACAACCAACAACAACCCACCCGGAACCAACCCTGGCCAATCCTCAGCCACAGCGCAGGCATCATCCCCACACTCATCACCCTCATCGCCCCCGCCTGGGGAAACCCCGCCCCCAACATCGCCCCGCAAATTAGTCCCATTCAAATAGACATCAGACCCCTACAAGACCCACGAGTAGTCGCCGACGGACGTTCCACCATCAAAATCAAAGGACAAATCACCGATAGTCAAGGTCAACCACTCAACCAAGACATCATCGTCACCCTCACCAGCAGCGCTGGTCAATTCATCGGAGCCGACCATAACCGGGACCAAAGCGGCTTTCAAATCCTGGTGAGCAACGGCGAATTCATCGCCACCCTCCGCACCGACATCAAACCCCAACAAGTACGCATCCGCGCCGCCATCGACCACATCCTCACCACCAGCGAGCTGACCCCCACAGAAATTACACCCATAGCCCCACAACAAGGGCAAATCGAAGCCTACACCCAAGTAGAATTCACCACCCATTTGCGACCCTCCCTCGCCACAGGCGTCATCAACCTCCGCCTCGGGCCCAGAGGTACAAACTACTGGGGTAGTTACCGCGACTTTCTCAACCCCGAAAAAATCGGCGGGACACAACTAGACTTCAGCGCCCAAGTCTTCGCCACCGGTGCAGTCGGCGAGTGGCGCTTCACCGGCGCATACAACAGCCAACGACCACTCAACCTTGATTGCGAAAACCGCAATCGTCTGTTTGGTGGTGTACAGTTTTGCGAACAACAATACCCAGTCTACGGCGACAGTTCCACATTCACATCCACCGCCCCTCCATCGATAGCGTCTATGCCAAGTTCGAGCGCACCTCACCAGTCCCTGGCGCCGAACCAGACTATGTGATGTGGGGCGACTACGACACCAACGAATTCAACCGCAGCTCCCAACTCTACACCGCCACCGCCCGTCAACTCCACGGCTTCAAAGCCAACTACAACTTTGGCAATTTGCAAGTTACAGGGTTGTACGCCAACAACATCGAAGGATTCCAACGAGATACCATCCTCCCCAACGGTACCAGCGGTAACTACTTCCTCTCCCGACGCTTGTTGGTAGGAGGAAGTGAAACAGTGTATGTGGAATCAGAAGAAATTAATCGTCCAGGGACAGTAGTCGCCAGAACTCAACTATTCCGGGGTGCAGATTACAACATTGATTATGACCGAGGGACATTGTTCTTCCGTCGTCCTTTACAAGCGACAGAACTCAATCCCTTCGGTAGCACCCTCGTCAGACGGATTGTTGTTACCTACCAAAATGAAGGAGCGCAGAATTCGCAACTTTATGGTGGGCGATTGCAATACAACCTATCTCCACAGCTAGAAAACAAATCATTTGTTGGTGCGTCTTATTTGTTAGAAGACCAAGGCGCTCAAGATTGGCGATTATTTGGTGCAGATTTCCATTTATCTTTGGGTAATGGCAGTCAAATTGTCGGTGAATATGCTCGCTCGCAAAACAATCTCGTCAATAGTGCGAGTGTGGATGGCGCCGCTTATCGTTTAGAGGCGATAGCTTCTTTGAGTCGGAGTTTGTCAGCAGGGGCTTACTATCGGGCGGTGGAGCCGAATTTTGCCAATAATGCCACTTTCAGTTTTGCACCGGGACAAACGCGCTATGGTGGGTCGTTGTTGGCAAAAGTGACGCCAACAACGGCGCTGCGAGCGGCGTACGATTTTGAGGAGAACTACGGTACACGGGCGACGGGGGTGACGGGATTTTTTGATTTGTTTGACCCCCAACCCCAAGGGCGACCGGGGGAACGGTTGAGTAATACTTTGCAGACTTGGCGGGCGGGGATTGTGCAACAGTTGGGGAATGCAGATGTGAGTGTGGAGTATGTCAACCGCCGCCGAGATGACCGGGTGAGTAATCGGTTGAGTGGGGAGGCGAGTCAGTTGGTGTCGCGGTTGAAGTTACCGTTGACTGATTCGTTGACGTTTCAGGGTTTGAATGAGTTGAATTTGGGTGGGAGTGACCCGCTGTATCCGAATCGTACGACTTTGGGGCTGGATTGGCAGGCGTACCCGGGGGTGAAGTTGCGTTTGGCACATCAATTTTTTGAGAATAGTAGTTTGGTACCGGGGAATTCGTTGACGACTGTGGAGACGATTTTGGAGCGGAAGTTGTGGGGGGAGACGAATTTGACGGGGCGGTATGCGCTGCTGTCGGCGGTGAATGGTTTGCAAGGTCAGGGGGCTGTGGGTTTGAATCACCGCTGGACGGTGGCGCCGGGTCTGCGGTTGGGTGTGGGGTATGAGTATGTGTTTAAGAATGTGTTTAATGGTACGGCGTCGGGGGCACAGTTTGAGCAATATTACGCAGTGGGACAGACGGCGGCGAGTTTGGGGCTATTTTCGGGGTCGGTGTATAGTTTGGGGCTGGAGTATACGGATAATCCAGGTTTTCAGGCGAGTACGCGTTTTGAGTATCGGGATGGGGCGGAGGGTCAGAATTTGGTGGTGAGTGCTTCGGCTCTGGGGAAGGTGACGCCGGCGCTGACGGCTTTGGTGCGGTTTCAACAGGCTGGGGCGGGGAATGTGTTTTTACCGTCTGGTGGTGTGGATGGGTCGGGGGTGCGGTTGCAATCTTTGGGTGATACGGCGAATCTCCGGGTGGGTTTGGCGTTTCGTGACCCGAGTAATGACCGTTTTAATGGTTTGTTGAAGTATGAGTGGCGTCAAAATTTTGATTCGATTCCCTCCGCTCAGTTGACGCCGACGACGGCGACTGGTCAGGTGTTGTCTTTGGAGGGGATTTATGCGCCTTCTTGGCGTTGGGAGTTTTATGGTAAGTATGCGCTGCGCAATGGGGTGACTTTTTTGAATGGGGAGCGGTTGGATGCGACGGTGAATTTGGCTCAGTTGCGGGCGGCTTACCGGTTGGGTTATCGCTCTGATTTGGCGGTTGAGGGTCGCTGGATTGGTCAGAATTCTAATTCTGGTACTGATTTTGATGAGTTGGGTTTGGCTGTGGAGTCTGGTTATTATTTGACTCCGGATTTGCGTTTGGCTGTGGGTTATAGTTTTGGCGGTGTTGATGACCGTGATTTTTCTGGTTATCGTTCTGCTGGTGGTTTTTATCTGAGTTTGAGTTTGAAGTTGAGTGAGCTTTTGGCTGGTTTTGGTCTGCAGCGTCCTTCTCCTTCTCAACAGCTTGAGTCTGAGCGGTCTGATGTTTCCCAAAATCGATTGATTAATGTTTTGCGACAATCTTTAGCGCGGAAGTAGTTTTGATGCTATCTGTCTAAACTTTAAAACCTGTCTAACATCAAATAAATAATGAAAAGACGTTTTAAATTTCCTCCCCAATTAACCCAGGATTTGATGCAGTCTAAATGCACTACTAAAAAGCATATTGTGCCACAGCAAAGTGAAATAGCTGATAAAATCTCACAATTGGGAAGGCGTTTGTCTTGTGGGGTGCTAGCTTTACCATTTGTAGTCAGTGGGTGGGGATACATACCAGAAGCTGCTCAAGCTCAAATCATTGATAGGGGTGGTAATGGTTGTCCTGCGGGTTCAAGACTGGGAAGGAGTAATTTCCTGATTAATGGTAATTTTGCTACTAATGCGGGAACGGGTGAAGGTGTTTATACTGTTTCTGGCCCTGTACCCGCTAGGCTCGGTTTTACTAGCGATTTGCCCTATCGAGGTGATGATGTTTATCCTGATGATGTGCCAACTACGGATGCTCCTAATAATCAGGGAGGAGGAGGGCTTTCTATCCAAACTGGGGCGATTGATTACTTTAGCATTTTGAGTGGACGACCTTTTCCGGGAGACCCGGCAAACAATGTACCACCTTCTAATACTTACCTTTACTCAAACCCTAATGCGTTGGCAACCAGTCCAACTGTGCCGAATTCTGCGATTGAGCCTGGTAATCCCAAAATTTGGGGACAGACAGTGACGGGATTACAACCAAATACAACTTATAACTTTATCGCTTATTTTTATAATCTTTTGCGGACTGACAATCCGAGCGTTGCTGATGCGGTACCACCAATTATAGTTTTGAGAATCACCTCTCCAGCTACTGGGAATTTTATTGCTGGTACACCTACTACAGTAGCGACAAAACAACAATGGATACCAGTGCAATTTGCTTTCACGACAGAGGCGAATGAAACGTCTGTAAATTTGGCGATTTTTGATCAAGCTAATAATATTTTTGGCGATGATTTTGGATTAACAGCGATCGCTCTTAACCAATGTATCCCCACAACGGAAATTTTCAAATCAGTCCGTCGCCTGCGGGACAACGATAACAATGGAGTTTTGAATGTCGGCGATGACTTGGAATACACTATCTTGGTACGGAACTCCAGCACCACTGAAAGTGTCACAGAGTTGGTCATCAGGGACGCCATCCCCGCACAGTTACAAGTTTTGCGAGATGGTTCTAACCCGATTCAATTTCCTTCAGGATTCTCTGCAGCAGCGAGTTTACCCACCAGCAGTTTTAATGGTAACGGTACTGGTAGCCCGATTACATTCACGAATCCGGGAACTTTGGCTGTTGGTCAAACAATCACGCTCAAGTATAACGCTCGCATCCTTCCAGGGGCTACTAGCCCTATCGCTAACCAAGCTCTAGCTAACTTTAGCGGTGATGGCGGTAGACCAATTTTATCTGATGCCAGTGACTCTACTAATCCTGGTCAACCCGGTTCGGGAAATAATCCTGGTAATCCTGATACCAACGGTAACGTCAATCAACCCAATAACAGCCCGAATGAGCCGACAATTGTCAACTTGGGTGGTGCTATCTCTACGGGTAATCGCTTGCGTCTAGTCAAACGGATAACATCTGCAACTAGAGGAGGAGTTCCCATCAGTGGCTTATCTTTCACTGGAGTTGAAGCTGATGCTGACGCCGATGCTATTAATCAAGCCAATCTCAGACCTGTGGGTTTGCGAGAAATTCCCGCAACGACGCCTTTACAAAGCGGCGATGATGTACAATACACGATTTATTTCCTTGGTGAACAGGCTTTAGAAAATTTCAATTTCTGCGATTTAATTCCTCAAGGAACAACCTACATACCCAGCAGTATTTCTATCGTCGGGGCTGGTACTGGTGCTGACCAAGGGAGATTTTTCTCGCCTCTAACGCCCTTGGAACAAATACCCGAAAACAGCGCCTGTCAAAATCGCAGCAACCCCAACGGTACAGTAATAGTCAAATTGGGTAATGTTCCTGGTGGGCGACCAGGTTCTGTTAGCTTCCGAGTGAAAATAAATTAATTGCTATCTATTAAAGTTCTGTAGCTGTATCTGGAGCGACAATCTCACCAGTACCCATTTCTAAAATCATGTCTTGGTCAGTAATTAATTCGCTAAGTTCTTTGACTTGTAAATTCATTTGCTCACAAGCTTTTTTGAGTTCTTGGGAGAATTTGTTCAGGTTGTCGCCATAACCACATTGATAAGCTGCGGTTTCAATTCCTTGCTTGGCATTTGCTCTAGCACAATCTACTAGTTCTGTGCCATACAATTGTGTTGGAGATGCCATAGATATAGTTTTAATTCTCTAAATGTTTGCTTTAGCTATATTATCAATTACTAATTATCTCCCTCTCTCTCTGATGGCAGATTCAGTGTGGAGAAATAGGGAGATAATTTTAAGTGAAAATTAAAAATTCAAAAAGGCGTAAATCAATCGCTCGCCGCAAAATGCTCAATAGCTAACTGTGCAAATTTCTTCATTTTTTCCCTGATGCTCCCACTGCTTTGTACTAGCCATTAATAACTTCGCCGCCGTTGGGATGTAACACTTGACCAGAGATATAAGAAGCATCATCGGAGGCTAAAAATACATAGGAAGGTGCGACTTCTTCCGGTTGTCCTGCTCTTTGCATGGGGACTTGTTTACCGAAAGTGGCAACTTTTTCTTCTGGGAAAGTAGAAGGAATTAAAGGTGTCCAAATCGGGCCCGGTGCAACTGCATTGACACGGATACCTTTTTCTATTAAATTTTGCGATAGGGCGCGTGTAAAGGCAACGATTGCACCTTTAGTCGAAGAATAATCAAGCAGTTGGGGACTACCTTTGTAAGCTGTTACTGAGGTAGTATTTATAATCGCACTACCTCCATGTAAGTGCTTTATTGCTGCTTTTGTCAAGTAAAACATTGAAAAGATATTAGTACGGAAAGTGCGCTCCAATTGTTCTTTACTGATATCCTCAATATTTTTTTGTGGATGTTGTTCAGCAGCGTTGTTCACCAGGATATCGAGTTTACCAAATTCTTTGACTGTTTGTTCTACAAGTTGTTGACAAAAGCTTTCATCGGTGATGTCACCTGGAATTATTAACGCTTGACGCCCATACTTTTCTACTAATTGTTTTGTTTCTTTAGCGTCTTCGTGTTCGTTGAGATAGCTAATAACTACATTTGCACCTTCTTTAGCAAAAGCTATCGCTACAGCCCGACCAATCCCACTATCTCCACCCGTAATTAATGCAACTTTATCTTTGAGTTTATCACTACCTCGATATTGAGCATCATCTGCTTTGGGTTTTGGTGTCATTTTTGATTCCACACCCGCCGGCTCTTGGTGCTGTGGTGGCTGTAATTGTGTTTCTGTCGGCATATAATTTTTCCTCGCATTCTGATAATTTTTCAAAAATAAACCTTGGGTCGAAAATTCAAACCAAGGTTTTATTTTTGCTTTGGCTCCCACTCGCCATTCGCAAGTTTAAACTGACTTTATTTCTATGGAAAAATTACGTACTAATTATTAGTAATTGTCCGTAGTTTTTACATATTTAGTGATAACTAATTCGGCATTTCTAGACTTAAAAATTGACCTTAATTAGTCAATCATGTGCTAAAGTTTAAATCGTTAACACAAACAGCTACTAAGAATTACGAATTAGTTTAGTTATTGCTCCCCACACCGGATACACGCTCTTAACCTAACCACGGAAAATAAGTACACAACTCTCTGTCGATGTAGGACTGCTCCCGTTCATCTGCTATCAAGTTAACTGTTATGTCTTGAAAGTTTATCGCTCTCTAGATGGAAACAAATTTCCGCGTCGATCAACCTTTAGAAGTAAATAAGTAGGTGATGGGGAATAGGTAGGGTGATGGAGGGAAAGGAAAAATTACAAATAACAAATTACAAATAATAAATGACAAATAACCAGTAACCAATTTAGGATAATAAACCAGTGTTGGGATCAATACAGAGCAGGGATTATGGCAACTTTGAATGATTCAGAATTAGAACAAATTGATAAATTTCGCCATCTACAATTAACTTTACGCGATCGCTGGAAAACTATCGAGCTGTTTGATGAAAGTGAAGCAGATATTCTCATTGTCCCTTCCTTAAGTATTGATCAGCGCGAACTCCAGAAGATAGAAGGTTGTGAACATTACGAAGAACGATTACTATTTTCATTGATGCGCTTACGCAATCCCCGCACTCGGCTGATTTATGTAACATCAATGCCGCTGCATCCAAGTATTATCGATTATTATCTGCAGCTATTACCAGGAATTCCCTTTTCCCATGCTCGTCATCGTTTGCTGCTACTATCCACCTACGATTCTGCTCTCAAACCGCTCAGTCAAAAGATTTTAGAACGTCCTCGGTTGTTAGAGCGAATTCGCCAAGCTTTGAGACTGGACAAAGCATTTATGGTGTGCTATAATTCCACCGCTTGGGAAGCAGAATTATCAGTAAAATTGGGTGTACCACTGTATGCAGCTGCACCAGATTTACAAATTTGGGGAACAAAAAGCGGTAGTCGGCAAATTTTTGCACAAAGTGAAGTACCACACCCAGATGGTAGCGCCAGGGTATGGAACATTGCAGATTTAGCAACGGTAGCTAGCGATTTGTGGGAACGCCAGCCGTGGTTACAAAGAATAGTGATCAAGCTGAATGAAGGGATTTCTGGTGAAGGAAACGCGCTGTTGGATTTAAGACAGATTACCAGTAGCGATCGCCCTGAAAAAACTCTCGCCATTAGCCATCGCTTCCCCACCATGCGCTTTCAAGCCACAAAAGAGACTTGGGAAAACTTTTCCGGACGCATATCTGAACTAGGTGCAATTGCAGAAGCTTTCGTGGAAGGAGAAAATAAGCGATCGCCCAGTGTCCAAGGACGAATTACACCCAATGGTGAGGTAGAAATCCTCTCCACCCACGACCAAATTTTAGGAGGGCCAGACGGTCAAATCTATTTAGGTTGTCGATTTCCTGCAGACGAACGCTATCGATTGCGATTGCAGCAATTGGGACTACAAGTTGGCAAAAAATTAGCCGAAAAAGGCGCATTAGAACGCTTCGGGGTCGATTTTATCGCCGTTGATCAAGGAAATGGAAACTGGGATATACAAGCGATCGAAATTAACCTGCGTAAAGGTGGTACTACCCATCCCTTCATGACCTTGAAATTATTAACCAACGGACGCTATGACCTTTCCACAGGATTATTTTACAGCCAGCAAGGGCGCCCCAAATACTACATTGCCACCGACAACCTGCAAAAAGACCGCTATCAAGGATTATTACCTAACGATTTAATGGATATCATCGCCCACCACAGACTGCACTTCGACAGCGGTACAGAGACAGGTACAGTGTTTCATTTGATGGGCTGTCTTTCCCAATTTGGCAAACTAGGATTGACTTGTATCGGTGATTCCCCGCAACAAGCAGATGACATTTATCACCAAGTGGTCAACGTCCTCGACGCAGAAACCCGCAACGGTAATCATGACTTCTCCTCCTGTTCCGATTATCCCTTTCCCACAACTTGGGATGGGTATTGAATGGGGAGGTGGGGCGATGGGGAGGTGGGGAGGTGGGGAGGTGGGGTGATGGGGATAAAGCTTGAGGCTTTGAACCTGAAGTGTGAGCCTTTGAACCTGAAGTGTGAGCCTTTGAACCTGAAGTGTGAGCCTTTGAACCTGAAGCGTCAGCCTTTGAACCTGAAGCGTCAGCCTTTGAACCTGAAGCGTCAGCCTTTGAACCTGAAGCGTCAGCCTTTGAACCTGAAGCGTCAGCCTTTGAGCCTGAAGCTTGAGCCTTTGAGCCTGAAGCGTCAGCCTTTGAGCCTGAAGCTTGAGCCTTTGAGCCTGAAGTTTGAGCCTTTGAACCTGAAGTGTCAGCCTTTGAACCTCAAAGTAAAATTTCAGAACTCAAAACATCCTGCTCAGAACCCAAAGCTTCCCACACCTCCCCACACTCCCCACCTCCCCACCTCCCCACCTCCCCACCTCCCCACACCTCCCCATCTCCCCACCTCCCCACACCCCCCCAGTCTCTATCTGCAAACGCTAAAATCAAGGCAGCCTTTGTACTGTAGCGGTTGTGTCCCCCATCATTCAGAGTGCGATTAACTGCATAAATCCTGACTGTAAACGTCCCTATCCTCAACCTTGGGGAAACAAATTTTGCAACAGCTGTGGCGCGCCGTTACAGTTGTTGAACCGCTATGTTCCACTCCAACCCTTGGGTGCGGGAGGGTTTGCCCAAATTTATACAGTTTGGGATACAAAAACCCAAGCCGAGAAAGTGTTGAAGGTGTTGGTAGCAGAAGCACCAAAAGCACTGGAATTATTTCAGCAAGAAGCAGCCGTTTTAAGTCGTCTGCGACATTCTGGTGTACCTCAAGTTGATGCTGATGGATATTTTCAACTGAATTTACCTAATCCCCAACGGCGTCAAATCCCTTGCTTGGTGATGGAAAAAATTGATGGGAAAACCCTCGAAGAAATCAGTAGAAAGTATCCGCAAGGATGTCCAGAAGATTTGGTGTTAAGCTGGTTTGCTCAAGCTGTGCAGATTTTGCAAGAGTTGCACAAGCGTCAAATTATCCACCGCGATATTAAACCTTCTAATTTAATGCTGCGGACTTCTTCTGTGGCTACATCCGTGCGTAGGGAAATTAACTCTGATCAACTGGTGCTAATTGATTTTGGTGGCGCCAAACAATTTAGTACCGCAATGGGGCGATCGCCATCGAGTTCAACTAGGTTATATTCTTCTGGTTATAGTCCACCGGAGCAAATTACCGGGGGTTATGTAGGGCCGACAGTTGATTTTTACGCCCTGGGGAGGACAATGATTGAGTTACTCACAGGTAAGTGTCCACCAGATTTAGAAGATCCGCAAACTGGAATGCTGCAATGGCGGCGCTGGGTAAATATTAATCCACAGTTTGCAGACTTGTTGGATGACATGACCCAAGAAGACGTGCGATCGCGTCCAGCAAACGCCACAATTATTCAAAAACGATTAGTCAAAATTGTCCGGGGAGCAACACCACCAGAGTTATTAACTTGGTTACAAAACTGGGTGAATCAAGCCGTTGTTCAATTGACACCCCTAGAGCAAGTTATTAAAAAAGCTCTATTGAAATTTAGCCAAGCTGCAGGTAGAACTAGCCTTTTAATTATTAAAGCGATCGCTAAATTTTTACTAGCCTGCCTAGCTACAATTTGGGCAATGATTTTAACTGGCATCAGTGCCAGTATCGGTACAATTGCGGGATTTATTTTAGCCTATAAAACTACCTTGGGGGTTCGCGTCGCCCACTTGCTCCTAGGTCAGCTACCTGATTTAATTCCCCAGACTGAACCGATGCTGGGAGCGGAAATTGTCATGTTTGCTGCCGCCGGTCTAGGTACTGCTTGGGGACTGACAATAGCGGGAGTTTTCGGTCAAAAAAGGCGGTTTCTTGTCGCCCCCATCATGGGTATCATTAGCTACTCTTTGGGTTGGCTCGCCTTACTCTTAACCACCACCAGAAACAGCAATGAAGGGTTAGTCATCTCGATTTTATTTGCTATTTTCCTCTTTGCCCTGAGCCTAGGTCTTCGCAGCCATCACATAGTCTATGCCATTATGGCTTCGTTGGGTACATCTGTAATTTTTGCTGCTTTAATTCGCTTAGAGTTGCTGCCAGTTATTTTTCAATTTTCCAGTCAACCTGAATGGATAGAATTATACTTGCCAGTAGCTTTCTTTGGTTTCGCGGGCATTCTACTGAGCTTTTGGCTAGGCATCAGTTATTACCTCATCGTCCCCGGATTGCGCCTCCTCGGTTGGCGTTAATGCAGCAAGCGGAAATTTTCTACGTAGTTTGATTTGCTTCTAACCAGTTGAGTAAATCTGTCATAGCCGTAAAATCCAACAAAGCCTCACCCAGCGCTTCTAATTGCTCTAGGTCAAGAGTTTGAATCCGCTGTTGAATCTCTTGTGGTAGCTCTCCTATCCGTCTTTGTAGTAGCCGTAACACCAGTCTTTGCTCACCGTGAAGTCTACCTTCTTGTCTACCTTCTTGTCTACCTTCTTGTCTACCTTCTTGTTTGCCTTCTTGTCTACCTTCCTGTCTACCTTCTTCCTTTCCTCGCTCGTAACCAATGCGCTCACCTGTGGTTATGTAGCTCATAGTCCGCTCCTGTTCAAACTGCTTAAACTCTTGCCAAAATTCTGTTTCTAGGGCTTTTGGTAAAATCATAACCCAATCGATAAATCGATACAGGTTACGAATATCTTTTTCTTGTAACCCTAATTCATACAATCGCCGAATTAAACTAAATTTCCATGTCTTACGTTCGGCAAACTTTTTAGTTGTTTGCTGCGTTTTTAAATGCGCCATCACCACAGTTGCAAATGGATTATCGCTGTTTTCTAATTCTGTCCAACGATATTGATAATCCAGCAACTTGACGATGCCAAATTCAAAGTTGAGTTTGGTATTCGGGTAATTATAACTATATTGATTTGGTCGCCATGAAGAATCAGCATCACATAAAATCGCTAAACTGATGACTGGTTTGGCAAATTTGTCAAAGATTCTCAAGTTATAAGAAAACATTCTTTGGGGAAAAGCTTCTTCGGGTGTGGCTTGAATTTCCACATGCATTAACAGCCAAATTTCTTCACCTTGCAGTTGCCAAACTTTCACCAATTTATCTGCATATCTTCTCCCAGTTTCTGCTTCGCGGGCGATTTGTTGAAATTCTTTATCCAGAAATTCGTGGGGACGTGACCAATCGATTAATGCTGCTGTTTCGGGGAAGAAAAATTGCATGGCTTGGGGAAAATAAGCTTCTAATATTTCCTTCCACGGTGAATCGTTATCTGCTCTTTCTAATTCCTCTGTCATCAGTTGATTGGTAGATGGTATAACTTTTTTAACCTACATTCTGCATGATATTGAACTTCACACATCGATAGATTTTCAAGAAGTGATGGTCGAAGAAGAACACTTAAACATACCAGTCTGTCACTAGGTCAAGTTCTGTTCAAATAAGAGCGTGTTCTACAAACTTGAATTAGTATTATTTGAACCAGATTGACAAAAAAACAGTTTGCCTTATCAGACAAACTGTAGAAAAAATATTTAACTGGGTAACTATCAGATTAGAACATGCCCATGCCGCCCATGCCACCCATACCGCCCATGCCACCCATACCGCCCATACCGCCCATGTCAGGGGCTGCTGCAGCGGCTTTCTTTTCAGGCTTTTCGACAACGAGGGCTTCGGTGGTTAAAACCAAACCTGCAATGGAAGCAGCATTTTGCAAAGCAGAGCGTACTACTTTAGCGGGATCAATAATACCCGCTGCAATTAAGTCTTCAAATTTGCCAGTAGCTGCATTGTAGCCCACACTCAAGTCGCTATCCTTGACTCTGGAGACAATAACTGCACCTTCAGCACCAGCATTATCAGCTATCTGACGTAAGGGAGCTTCCAGCGCTCGTCCAACGATGTCAGCCCCGATTTTTTCCTCGCTATCGTGGAGGCTGTTTTTAATCGCTTCTACCTTTTTAGCCAAGTGTATCAGGGTTGTGCCGCCGCCAGGAACGATGCCTTCTTCAACAGCCGCTTTAGTAGCGTTAAGGGCATCTTCAATTCGGAGTTTGCGGTCTTTGAGTTCAGTTTCGGTGGCTGCACCAACTTTAATCACAGCTACACCACCAGCGAGTTTGGCGATGCGTTCTTGCAGCTTTTCTTTATCGTAGTCGGAATCGGTGTCTTCTAACTGCTTGCGAATTTGAGCAATCCGCTTTTCGATTTCTGGCTGAGTTGAGGTGCCAGCTACAATGGTGGTGTTTTCTTTGTCAATGGTGATTTGGCGGGCAGTTCCTAAAGCTTCAATCGAAGCAGTATCCAAACTCAAGCCAATTTCTTCAGAAATTAACTGTCCATCGGTCAGGATAGCAATATCTTGCAACAAAGCTTTACGGCGATCGCCAAATCCAGGTGCTTTGATGGCTGCTACCGACAACACACCCCGCGCTTTGTTCACCACCAAAGTTGCCAGTGCGTCTCCTTCGACGTCTTCGGCGATAATCAGTAAAGATTGACCTAGACGGGCGACTTTTTCTAAAACAGGCACTAAATCTTGAATGCTGCTGATTTTTTTGTCAGTGATCAAGATGCGGGCATTTTCAAATTCCACCGTCTGCCGCTCGCTGTTGGTGATAAAGTAGGGAGAAATATAACCCCGGTCAATCTGCATCCCCTCTACCACTTCCAGTTCAGTTGTCAGGGACTTGGATTCTTCCACGGTAATTACACCGTCTTTGGTAACTCTCGCCATAGCGTCGGCTAGCATACTGCCCACTTCTTCATCATTACCAGCGGAGACTGTAGCGACCTGAGCGATCGCACTTCCTTCTACTGGCTTGGCGATTTTGGCAATCTCCTTTACCAAAGCTTCGGTAGTTTTGTCAATACCCCGTTTCAAACTCACAGGGTTGCTACCAGCGGCGACGTTTTTCAACCCTTCCCGAATCAACGCCTGTGCTAAAACTGTGGCGGTGGTGGTGCCATCTCCAGCCACATCTTTAGTTTTTGATGCCACTTCTTGGATGAGTCTTGCCCCTGTGTTTTCCAAAGGATCTTCTAATTCAATTTCTTTGGCAACGGTGATACCATCGTTGACTATCTGGGGTGCTCCATATTTTTTTTCTAACAGGACATTACGACCTTTGGGTCCCAAGGTGATTTTTACGGCATCAGCAAGGGCGTTAACACCCCGTTCTAGGGCCCGCCGCGATTCCTCATCAAATGCAATAATTTTCGCCATGTTTTATTTCTCAAGCGCTTCCATTAGACAATTTAGCACTCTTGTTCTGTGAGTGCTAACTCCCGTAGCTGTCCAGGTTACAAATGGAAATAAAAAAATTGATTAATATACAGTTGACACTCATGTTGAACATTGAAACTAATGGTTGAACTGGGAGATGAATTTTTTATACAACTCCCTTAAATCCCTAGGTATTGCTAACCCTAGCGGTTACGGCTGGTTAGCGGTAGTATTCACGTTCCTTTTGGCTTGGCTAGTAACGTGGCGTTTGATGCCCACAGTACGCAAATTTGCTTTGCGGGTCGGTTGGGCTGACCAACCAAACGCCCGACGACTCAACAAAGAACCTCTACCGAACGCGGGGGGGTTGGCTATCTACACGGGGGTGATTGCGGCTTTAGTCTTAGCCACCCTCTTACGACCCATAGAATTGCAACCTGTCTTAGTTCAGGTGCTAACTATTCTCCTGGGAGGCACGATATTAGTCCTTGTGGGCTTTATCGATGACCAATTTAGCTTACCTCCCTCGGTTCGCATGTTTACTCAAATTCTCACAGCCTTGCTGCTGGTGGCTAATGGTATTAGAATCGGTGTCACTTTTGGTACACCCATTGACCCTCTTCTTTCGATATTGCTCACAGTCTTTTGGGTAGTAGCTATTACCAACGCCGTTAATTTAATGGACGGTATGGATGGCTTGGCGGGCGGAATTAGTTTTATCACGGCTATGAGTCTATTAGCTGTTTCTGCCCAAATTCCCAATCGAGCTGCTGCCACATTGGTTCTAGCAGCCTTGGGAGGAGCAGCCCTGGGCTTTCTGCGCCACAACTTCTACCCTTCCAGAATTATTATGGGCGATGCTGGTGCTTACTTTTTTGGTTATGTGCTGGCGGCGACAAGTATTTTAGGTAAGCTGCAAGTAACTACAGTATTTTCCCTAGTTCCAACTGTTTTATTTTTACTGCTGCCAGTGCTAGATACTACGCAAGTGGTCGTCCGGCGACTGATGGCAGGTAAAAACCCCATGAGTACCCCTGGTAAAGACCACCTGCATCACCGCTTGCTAGCTTGGGGATTCTCTCAGCGCCATGCGGCATTCACCCTGTGGACAATTACTTTAATTTTTAACTTGCTGGCAATGAGAATCCAAGGCATGACATTGATAGTCATGCTCGCTACCACCTTGAGCATTATCATGTTTTTAGGCTTTACTATCTGGCAAAGGCTCAGAGCAGTTTGATCAAGGATTGGAAGATGGGGAGTTGTGGAGTTGGGGAGAAAAATAATTTATGCTTACGCTTTTGATCTTCTACTTCTTCCCACACCTCCCACACCTCCCACACTCCCCACACTCCCCACACCTCCCACACCTCCCCACCTTGTGCACTCACGCCATCACCATCCCACCATCAACATTGAACACTTGTCCAGTAATATAAGCAGCGGCGGGATCAGCGGCCAGGAAGCGCACCATACCCGCAATTTCCTCTGGTTGTCCATAACGTCCGAGGGGAATGTATTTCAATATCTCTTCGGTGTTGCTGAGATTACTGGTCATATCGGTGCTGATAAAACCGGGAGCGACGGCGTTGACGGTGATCCCACGGGAAGCAAGCTCTTTAGCCACAGTTTTCGTGAACCCAATGACTCCAGCTTTGGCGGCGCTATAGTTCGCTTGACCAGGATTGCCCATTTGTCCAGCTACCGAGGCGATGTTGATAATGCGTCCAGAACGCTGCTTGAGCATAATTTTACTGGCGGCTCGTGTACATAAAAAGACACCAGTTAAATTTAAATCAATAACGGCTTGCCAGTCTTCCGGCTTCATTCGCAACAATAGTGTGTCGCGGGTGATACCTGCGTTATTGACTAAAATATCAACACGTTTAAATTTGTCGATCACGGTGTTAAACAGTGCATCCACCTGCTCTGCCTGAGAGACATCAGCTTGTATAGCGATCGCTTCTCCTCCCGCCCCGCTAATCTCTGCAACTAAACTGTCAGCCGCTCCGCTGGAGCTAGCATAATTGACAACCACACTGGCTCCGTACTGAGATAATTCTAAAGCGATCGCTCGCCCAATTCCCCGTGACGCACCAGTAACAATCGCTACTTTTTCTTGCAAGTTTGGCAAATTTTCACTCAAAACAGCCATGAATTATTCCTCATCATTTTGCATCACCGCGCTAATGATCTTATGGTGATTTGTACCCACAGCTTCTGGAATTTGAGATTTTTGCAACCAATTAATATCTACATCTTGGGTCTGAAAAGCGAAATTACCCAACCATAAAAATAAAATGATGTTACACAGATTCCATTTGCCACGCATTACTATTGAAAACGAAGAATAAAAGGGCGGTGTGTGTCATATGGCTACTAAAAAACAATTCAACAGCTTTGAAGAAATGCTGTCTGGCTCTGATGTCCCCGTATTAGTAGATTTTTATGCTGACTGGTGTGGCCCCTGTCAAATGATGGTGCCCATTTTAGAGCAAGTCAATGCTCAACTCAAGGATCGTCTACGCATTGTCAAAATTGACACAGAAAAATATACAGAATTAGCAACTCAATATCAGATATACGCTCTACCAACTTTAGTGCTGTTCAAAGAAGGTCAACCAGTAGAGCGAATTGAAGGAGTGATGCAAGCACCTCAGTTAGTAGCACATCTACAAAATTTCATTTAAGGAGCATATCAACTCAAGGCTCAAAAGCTCCACCACCACCTGTCAAAGTGTGAGCGGAGCTTTTGAGCCTTTGATTAGTTTATACAGGGCACACAACATTTTCGCTACGCGTGTACTTCCCTATGAGTCTTTTTTGTCTAGTTCACGGTGCTTTCCAAGGGACTTGGTGTTGGGATTTACTAATTCCCTACTTAGAAGCCCAAGGTCACAAAATCATAACAATGGATTTGCCAATTGAAAATCCATCTGCCACTTTGTCTCAATTTGCAGATGTGGTAATTCAAGCGCTACCAAAAACTGATGATGATATTATCCTAGTTGGTCACTCGATGGCTGGTACGATAATTCCCCTAGTTGCAGAAGCAGTAAAAGTTCGTCAACTGGTGTTTGTGGGTGCGCTCATCCCGTCTCCTGGAATCAGTACACTCGACCAATTTGCTCATCGTCTAGATTCTCACACGCTTAAATCTTTCAATTATCAGCCAAAAGACCCAAGTCAACTGGAACAGTTCTACAATGAGCCTGATATGTACGAACCTGCTTCCGTAGGGCAAGATTTTTCCACCGCAGCAGTTTTAATGAATTTTTTCTTTCACGATTGTCAACCGGATATCGCACAGTGGGCAATCTCAAAAAGTCGTTCGCAACAATCTATGGCATATATGTTGGCGACGAATCCTCTCAAAGCTTTGCCAAAGGTTGAGTATAAATATATTGTTTGTAGCAATGACAGAATTATATCTCCTACATGGTCACGCTACGCTGCACGCCAGCGCCTAGGAGTTGATGCCATTGAGTTGGCTTGTGGACATTGCCCACATCTGGCTTGTCCTGAGCTTCTGGCTTTAGCATTAACTGGGGATTAATTTTTTCAGCAGTATCAAAATCCAAAAATTAATCATGGGTTATCTAAAACTTGTGTAGAGACGTCAAATTTGATGTTTCTACATTGTTCCCTACCGACATACCATTTACCTGAAAAATACTGTATGTCTATTTGTTTACATTATAGACATGATTAAAAATTAATTTTTGTCAACCGTCATATTGACGATATATTAAGTGAAATACTACTACTTAACACTCAGTACTTACGTCGAAATCAGGATGTAGGAACTAGCTTTTTTGATGTTAAATGTTGATTGTGCGTAGATTCGTTGACTTAACACCGAAAAATCGCTTATTTATGGTGGTGCAATATGCACTGAGGAGTGAATGTGAATACTATTTTCCTACGTCAAGGTAATTTTTTGTTGTCTGGTTTAACAACTTTAGCAGTTTTCAGCGGTAGCCTATCTGCTGTTGCCCAAACTGCTGAACAAGCTAATCTAGCTAACTCGACAAACTTGCAGCAGTTCCCAAATGCGGCTACACAAGAAACTGCTAGTCGCATACTGACACCAATTCCAGGCACAGCGGCGACCACTTCCACCGCACTTGCAGCCAATTACTCACAGCAAACTGCGGAGCAAACCACCGCTCAGATATCTACTCCCAAAGTAGCGCAAGCTGATATCGAACCGGGTAGACCCACTCGTGGTGGCAGAAGCTACCTTGGTATCGCTGGTAACATTGGTTTGAGTGGTAGCGATTCGGCTTTGGGCGATGGTAATTTTGCGGTAATTAGCAAAGTGGGACTGACTAACAATATCTCTCTCCGACCGTCAGCGGTGCTGGGAGACAATACTGTGATTCTCGCACCCCTCGCTTATGACTTTTCCATACAACAAGTGGCAGACCCGTTCAGCGAACCGTTACCCATTGCACCTTACATCGGCGCAGGTGCAGCTTTCAAAACTGGGAATAATTCAGATGTGGCGCTGCTATTATCTGGTGGTATCGATGTGCCCTTGAGTTCTCGATTTACCGCCACTGCTGCGGTGAATGCTGCATTTTTCAACAAAACTGATGTCGGTTTGTTGATTGGTGTGGGTTATAACTTCGGTAGTTATTAAAAATTAGGGGCTAGGAAATTGGGAATTGATATTTTCCTATTCCCTAGCTCCAGTTCCCTAAGATTTATTTGGGATTAACTTTGTCAATTACTTTGAGTTTGCCATCTTCGCCAACTGTCCAGACATCGTAGACACCGACGACATCGCCATTAGCATCAATATCTACGTTACCGCTGGCGCCTTGGTAGTTAATGGTTTTGCCTTCTTTGAGTAGCTTTAATCCTTCACAAACATCAGTTACTTGGGTGGAGTCTACACCGACGCCATTAGCAACTTCGCGGATTTTGCTAGCTATACCAACGCCTGTGTTTTCTTTGGCGGCTTGTGCTGCTAATACTAACAAGGCTGCAGCATCCCAAGTTTGAGGGACATATTCCCCTGGTACACCGCCTTTTTTTTCTTGCCAGAGTTTTTTTAAGTCTTCTAGGGCTTTTCCATCAGAACCGGGTACGGTACCAATTGCGCCAGCTAAAAGAAATTTGCCATCAGCGCTTTTTCCTACTTGTTCTGGGAAGGTATCTGCTTTCACGCCGTCTGTGAGGAGAATTTGCACGCCTTGAGTTAAGCCTTGTTGGTAGGCTGCTTTGAGGAATAGACTACCTGTTTCTGCATACAACACAGCTAATACTGCGTCTGGTTTACCAGCAAAGGCGGCTGCAGCTTCTGTATCAAAGGTTTGAGCTTTGGGGTCGTAGCGGACTGGCTTACCTTTGTTAACTACGGTACCGCCTAATTTCTCGAATGTCTCAACAAATGCTTTTTCAAAACCCACGCCGTAGTCGTTGTTAATGACGACGGTAGAAACTCGCTTGAAGCCTTTTTTATTGGCAAGTTGGGCTAAGGCTAGGGCTTGGTAGGTATCTGGGGGAGCAGTCCGGGCCCAAAAGTTTTGAAAGTCGCCTTTTTTCGCTTTTTCAGTAAACACGGGGCTGGTGCTACCGGGGGAAACGAGCATGACTTTATTGGGTGCTGCAATGGAGATGGCTGCGCTGGAGACGCTGCTAGCAAAGGAACCAACGACACCAGCAACTTTATCTACAGTTGCTAATTTGGTAATGCCGGCGGCGCCTGCTTTGGGGTCGGTTTGGTCGTCTACTTCTACTAAGGTTACGGGTTCACCATTAACGCCGCCGCAAGCGTTGACGCTATTTACAAGCAGGGGAACTGCACCTACCATCTGCTGACCGATGGAAGCTAAGTCACCGGTTGTGGGTAACAGAGTGCCAATTTTTAATCCTTGACCGCTACCGCCTGTGGTGGTTGAGTTGGCGGCTGGGGTGGCGGTGGTTCCAGTTGTCGATGTGTTATTGGTCGGGACGGTTTCGCAAGCGCCCAAAAGAAAGCCTGTGGCTAGGGTAGCCAAACTTAAGGCTAAGGCGGTACTAATTCTTGGCATAATTTACTTTCACTCCTCGTGATGTTCGGGAGCCTGAAAGTAAGACTCAATCTGGGTTTTCAGGTTAGCTTCATCTTAACAGGCTCCGAATGATAAATAATATCACTCCTACATGAATACCTGCCAGGATGTAAAAATAACTATACTTTGCCTGTTTTAAATACTTGAAAACGGAGAGGGAGGGATTCGAACCCTCGGTACGGAGTTGCCTGCCGTACAACAGATTAGCAATCTGCCGCTTTCGACCACTCAGCCACCTCTCCACGGTCACGAATATGAACAATAGCAGATTTAATTGGAAGAGTCAAGGGTCAAAAGTCCAAATTTCGACTTTTAACTCTTGACTACTCGATTACAGAACTTGCGATCGCATCCAAGCAAAAGGCAAGGTGCGTAGTTTTTGCCACTGGGGGACGTAGGCACGCTGACTGAACACGTCATAATCATTGCGTTCAATCACATCTAAGATTTTTCCATAGAGCATGGATGCTGTCCAAACGGGCCAGCGGGCGTCTGGTGCAAGGTAAGTAATCCCCTTTTCTGCTTTTGTATAAAATTGGTGTGCGCGTTCTATTTGAAAGCGCATGAGCGATCGCCAGCGATCGTCTACTACACCTTTAAAGAAGTCTTGCTCGGTATAATTAAATTTTGCTAAGTCTTCTAAAGGAATGTAGATGCGCCCGCGTCTGGCATCTTCGCCAACATCCCGGAGGATATTGTTAAGTTGCATGGCAATTCCGAGGGCGATCGCTTCTTCGGTGGGTATGTATGGTTGTTTGTTTTGATGCCACGGAGCCGTATTTACGGTGTTATCTATGCCCATCACGGCTGTTGACATTAAACCGACGGTACCAGCGACACGATAACAGTAGAGGTATAACTCCTCAAAGGTTTCATAGCGACTACGATATAAGTCCATCCGCTGACCGGCGATCATATCCCGAAAGGGCTGAATGTCTATCGGATAGCTTTGCAGGGCGTCAACTAGAGCTACATCGAAATTTTCACAGGGGTTGCCGGCAAAAATAGATTCTAGCTGCTGCTCCCATAGGTCTAGGGTTTCTGGCGTAGTCAGAGCAGATGCAGGACCATCTACCAACTCATCTGTACGGCGACACCAAGCATAGATTGCCCAAATAGCTCGGCGCTTTACTTGGTTCATCAACAAAGTGCCGAGATAGAAAGTTTTGGCATACTTTTGTGTAAGATGCCGACAGAGTTGATAGGACTCGTCCACAGAGACCAGCGTTTTCATGCGCGGGGGTGACTTAGGCAGTTGCAGCATTCGTTGCGGGCGATCGGGATAGCGTTTGCTTGTTGGGGGCATTAGCCACCGGGAGTGCTTCTCTTATCGCCTGCGCTGTCAGCTTACCAGAAAGTACGGCACCTTCCATACTGGCTAAGTAGCGTTGCATGGTGTAATCCCCGGTTAAATAAAAGTTACTGATGGGTGTAACTTGGGAGGGGCGGTGCTGTTGACGACCAGGAGTCGCTTTGTAAACTGAACGCGGCGTTTTCACCACATGATATTTCAATAATGTTGCTGGATTTTCTCCGCCAAAATGGTCGGGGAAGAGTTTTTCTAATTCGGCGATTGTTGCGGTCACAATTTCTGCATCAGATTTTGTGATCCAATCTTTCGCTGGCGCTAGAACTAATTCCAGCATTGAACGATCAGGGTTAGCGTATCCACGGCAGGTGTTGCTCATATCAGCATAAACGCTGAGGAGGGGCGATCGCGAAAATAGTAAGTGGTCAATTTGTGTGAGTTTGCGATCAAACCACAAATGTAAGTTAATCACTGGCACGCCTTCTAAACCTTCTAGCTTCTGGAAGAATTCCATTTGTTGCCAAGGTTTTGGTAGTATCACTTTCAGCGGATCAACTGGCATGGCAGAGACATACAAATCAGCTGTAAATATTTCGTCTTCTGCGCCATCTAAGCCCCTGAGCAAAAATCCTTGAACTGTACCATCGGCGTTGAGCAAAATTTCTTTCAAGGGGGCGTTGAGTCTGACTTCGCCACCGCGTTCGGTGATGTAATCTACTATCGGTTGACACAGCCGCTCGGTTGGGGAACCATCCAAAAAGGCCATGGTCGAGCCTTTTTTTTCTTGGAGAAAACGATTAAGGGCTGTGAGGAGAATTGTCGCAGAAATTTCATCTGGGCCGATGAAGTTGAGTGATTTGCACATGGCAATAAAAACTTCATCGTTGACCCGTTCAGGAATATTTTGTTGACGCAGCCACTCTGTCCAGGAGTATTTGTCCATTTCTTCAACGTATTTTTGCCCCTGAATCATTGCGGGAATCAGTCCTAGCCCAAATTTAATTTTTTCAGGCCAGGTGAGCATGTCGTTGTTTCGCAGAATGGCGACAACTCCGTTTAAGGGAGCCGGCAAATCTGGAAAATCAAAGCGGCTGTATGTTCCTGGTGCTTCCGGCTGATTGAAAATCATGCTGTGTTCTTTCCACTGCAAACGATCTTCAATGTCTAGTTCTTTGAATAGCTGCAACATGTTGGGGTAAGCCCCAAAAAAAATGTGCAGACCTGTTTCGTACCAGTCTCCGTCCGCGTCTTGCCACGCTGCCACTTTGCCACCCAGTACGTCTCGGCGTTCCAAGACGATAGGGGTGTGACCGGCGTCTGTGAGATATTTCGCGCAGGAAAGTCCTGCTAGGCCCGCTCCCGCGATCGCTACTCGCATTTAACCCTACTATTCTTCAATATTTCTTCATCGTTTTGTCGTTCTCATTATACGTTGCAATCTGTTACATTTATCGCTCTTTGTGCGATCGCTTCTCCAAAAACTTCTTTAAGTCGGAATTTTGCACAATTAATATCTCAAATACCCAACAGCTAACTCAAAAACTTGCTGCTTCTCAATCAACACAGGGGGCGATGCCCCTATTTACGGGATGCGTCACAAGGGTAGTACGCTACGCAGATAGCAACTGATCAATCTCTACTGGTGATGAATACATCCCATCGCCCATGCCAAATATTATTGCTGAATGATTGTTTTTTTCTGGCTTTTCGTTTTATTTGTATCACTTAAGTATATACGTACTTGTGTAAAATTACTGTGAATTTTTCAGTAATTAATAGTTAATTTGGTAATTAAAGTTATTTTTTATACTATTTAAAATATTTATTCAGTAAATTTTCCATTGCAAAATAGAGTATGTTTGCATATTTTTATCTGCAATTAAGACAATCTATAAAAAAAATTAATTTAAAATCTAGCAATAGTTGAAAACAACATCGAAAAGTTTTATTTGCTTGTTTACTGCTAACAAGATATGATGATCCCCAGTCGAAATAATTCTACATTTCGCCTCTAAAAATATAAAAAACTTTTTTCCTTGGCAAAGAATAAGTTTGGTATTTTTAGTAGAAAAATTTTATTGAACACAGTCAGGGTTGCACTTTTGAATTGTGCAATTACTAGTGATTTAAACCGACTATGCTATTTTTGGGAATTCTCTGGATGACATCCTGGATTGGTTCTTTCTTGTCGTTGAGCGATAACTTATCACCAAGTTGGAATACAAAGATAACTCCGACAGAAACTGTAAGCAATTTAGGTAATTTGGTAAGTAAACATAACCCATTGGATGTGCTGTCCCAGCAGCCGATAAATACTTGGAGCACTGCACTCATACCAACAAATTATTTGAAAATCAATTGGGGAACTCAGAAATCGCTATCAAACTTAGATAATTCAGTTAAATCTCCAACGCGGGTAGTTCAACATAGCAAAAAACAACTGTGCTATTCCCTGGTAGAGAATGCAGATAACCGCAATATCCTAGAAAAATCTATTCATTTTGCTTCTGCTGAATTGATTAAAACCAGGTCTTCACCAAGGAATTTTTTACCTGATAAAATCCTCGGCTCATTGCAAGATTTCTTCCGCTTCACTAATATGGCACAACAGAGTTTTAGTGCTGTCACCTCGCCAGTAATCTTAGTGCGCCGGGATCGGAAAAACTATGAGGTATGGGTAAATAACCGCGTGGTAGCGAATTTACCAAACGAAATGCAAGCAAAATCACTGCAAACACGTTTATCTCAACTAACAGCTTTACCCAATCTAGATGCTAACCAACTACGACCTGCTTTAGTTGATGGAATTCCGGCTTTAATGGCAGGTAATCGCTTTTTATTCGGGATTGAGAAGCAAATTTCTCGACAATTTAATCGTAGCGGTGATTTGTTAGCGATTGAGTGGATTAATAATCTAAGGAGTGCTTTTCAAGTGCCAACATTGACACTTTTAGAAGCACAAAGAGAGATGTATGGTTTGTCTGCTTCTAATGTCGCCATGTCTGGTTTAGCTTCGTGGTATGGTGGCTACTTCCACGGACGCTTAACAGCAAATGGGGAGAGATATAATCAAAATGAGTTGACAGTTGCTCATAAAACTTTGCCGTTTAATACCTATTTGCAGGTAACTAATTTAAAGACAGGAAAAGCGGTAATTGTGCGAGTTAACGATCGCGGCCCTTACATTCCTCCCAGAAGTCTCGATTTATCGAGAGAAGCAGCCCGCTGCATCCAAAGTGAAATAGCTGGTGTAGTCCCCTACAAAGCGGTAATTTTGCACAGTAAACAGCCCACAATGACATTAAATCCAGCAAACTTAAAAACTGATAAGCTCAAGCCAAGAAAACAACTAGCATTAGTCGCTGATTTTTAATTAAAATGTTAGCGATCGCTCATCACCAATAACTTATTGCTAATGGTTAATTGCATTCATAGCCATTAAGCAATTACCATACCGTAGAGTTTATCGCTGTAGGTAAAACATTATGGCAGAATTGCCAGAGCTAAAACAGTTTGGGAATCATTTAATTCTCGGTATCTCCGGTACTAAATTAAGTGAAGAAGATAAACGCGCACTCAGTGAATTACAACCAATTGGGGTGATTTTTTTTGCCAAAAATTTTCTAGATGGTACCCCTTATGACATTTGGCTACCAGCCTTTCGGGATTTGATCGCGCAAATCAGACAATATGCAGAACGCGACGCCATGTTTATGACTCTGGATCATGAAGGTGGTCGCGTTTTTCGCACACCACCACCCATAACGCGATTTCCTTATGCTTTCCTGCTGCGATCGCGTGCCCGCGAAGTAGCAAAAGCAACAGCAACTGAACTAAAATCACTAGGTATCAATTTATCTTGGGCGCCAGTCGCTGATATCTACTCCAACCCACAAAATCCTATAATTGGCCCTCGGTCTTTTGGCACTACTCCCGCCGCTGCAGCCCAAGGTGCTCTAGAATATTACCTGGGACTACAAGAAACTGGGATTCTCGGTAGCGCCAAACATTTTCCTGGTCATGGAGACACGAGTAAAGACTCTCATATCGAGTTACCGATTCTGGATTTAACTACAAAAGACCTGCAAAATCGGGAACTGATACCATTTCAAGCGCTGATTGCGGCACAGATACCTTTAATCATGACTGCCCACATCCTCTTTCCGCAAATAGATGCTGATGTTCCAGCAACTTTATCACCAATAATTCTCAATGGTATTTTAAGGCAGGAATTGGGTTTTCAGGGGGTGGTGGTATCTGACGATTTGGATATGCAAGCCGTTTCAGACATGTTTATGCAACCAGGAACGGTAGCGCGGTCAATGAATGCGGGTTGTGATTTATTTATTGTCTCACGCAACATCAATTCATCATCAATTGAGCGCACATATCAAATAGCTAGAGATTTTGTTAATTCTCTTAGTCATGGAACTTTAAGGGAGTCAGTAGTAACTGCAGCCAGGACAAGAATTGAAAATTTACTGGCGGTGACACCGCAACATCTTGTCCATAATTTAGACCAAGATACTTTCAAAAAACATGCTGAGTTAGCGATCGCTTGTTCTTTCCCAGAAGTTGGGGTATGAGTTAATCAAGATTAATACGGCTTTTCCAATATTCAGGTTCTCGAGAACAATGCATCACTGCTAAAATCAAAATGTAGTCCGGCTCAATTGTGTAAAGAATTCCGTAGGGAAATCTGCGTGTCATACAACGGCGAACATCTTCATCAATCACAGTGTAGCGAGTAGGAGATTCTCTAATCCGGTAGATTGCATCCTCAATTGCATCAATAAAAGCCTGTGCTACCTCTACTCTTTGCTGACTATAATATTGAACCGCCTCAGAATATTCTGTGAGGGCTTGAGGATGAAAAGCATATTTAATCATTACTCAAGCAATTGTCTCACTTGAGCTAGAGCCTCCTCACCTGCGATGGTTCGTATAGAACCGTTCCTGATCTCATTGAGTCTTTTCTTGGCTTCAGCAGTCCAAGCTGCATAAATTTTTGGATCTGTGTCAAACTCCAAGCTTTCAACTAACATTTCAGCTATGACTGACCTAGACAAACTAGGGAGAGCGAGAAGTTCTGCTGTAAGTTGGTCAATTGATCGCATCACTTTGCATGGAATTGTGAATCATAGTCAGATTTTAACAAAAATCGCATAATCATTGTTCTTTGCGGATGCGACTGGCTCCAAAACGGCGAACATAGAGAGAGCCTACTTTCACAAACCAGATTTGTGCATCTGGATAACGAGCTTCCAGGCGTTTTGAGGCGCTAATTTCGTTAGTGTCGATTTCCTACGCGCCTGTTTCAACGTCGATGACTACAATTTTGCCCTGATTATCGGCTTCTACTTGTGGACGCACTTGGGATTCGTAAATTTCGTCACCGCGTCGAGCAAATTCCTCTTTGCTGTAGCGTGGTTGTTGCACGGTCATAATCTTCCTTTTTTCTAGAAAGCTAGGATTTTCCAAATATCTTTAATTTAGCACTAGCGATCGCTTGTTCTTTTCAATGAGAATTAACCATCAATTCGTCGTCGCAGAACTTCCAACAATCTTGTTAAAGTTTGAGGGAGGGGTGCTGTTACCTGAATATCATTTCCAGATAAGGGATGCTGCAGTTTGAGTCGCCAAGCATGGAGTGCTTGACCAGATAAATTCACCCCCACTGAACGACCAGAACCATAAACTGGGTCGCCAACAATAGGATGACCAATTTTCGCGCTATGGACGCGAATTTGATGGGTGCGTCCAGTTTCTAGTTGGAAGTGAATTAATGTGTAATTACCCAGGCGTTCTCGAATTTGCCAATGGGTAATCGCAGACCTTCCACCTTGTTCTATGGGGACAATTGCCATTTTCTTGCGGTCTTGGGGATGACGACCGATAGATAAATCTATGATACCACTTTCGGTTTTGGGCGCGCCATAAACTACACCTAAGTATTCTCGGCGTGCAGTTTTCGCTTGCATTTGTGCTTGGAGTTGTTGATAGGCTATGTCTGTTTTCGCGATCGCGATCGCTCCCGTTGTATCCTTATCTAAACGATGGACAATTCCTGGCCTCTGCACACCGCCAATTCCTGGTAAATTTGGACAATGTGCCAATAAAGCATTGACTAATGTACCATCAGCGTGTCCAGGTGCAGGATGGACAACCAAGCCTGCAGGTTTATTCAAGATCAATAATTGGTCATCTTCATAGAGAATATCTAAAGGGATATCTTGAGGTTGTAATTCCAAGGGTTGCGCTGCTGGGATATCCACAAAAATGCGATCGCCCACTTTGACATTGATTTTTTTAGTGGTACAAACGTTACCATTAAGTTGCACCTTACCCTGTTCGATTAATTGTTGAATGCGAGAACGAGATAAATCCGGTAATTCTTCAGCCAGGTAGCGGTCTAAACGCTCTCCTGTTTGTGCGACTAGTAAACTAAATTCGGTGAGCATAGGATTAGGGAAGAGGGAGACTACTGGATAAAACCGATTTCCTCAAGCCTGACTCAACTCGACAATATTTCCATCTGGGTCTTGAGTAAACAGAGCCGCACGACCGGAAGCGCTAGCTTGGATCAGATAATTTTGGTTAACTAACTCCTGTTTAGCGACGTCTAGGTCAGCAACCGAGAAGGCGATGTGGGGGTTGCGTCCCCATTTTTCGTTTGGGTTCTCTGTGGGGACAGATGATGCAACTATCAAGTGAATTTGATATTCACCAACTTGATACCATGCACCAGGATATTTCAAGGCGCGGTTTATTTTGGATAAGCCTAATATTTTACCATAAAAGTGTTCAGATTGTTCTAGATTAGTAACTAGAATTGCTGTGTGGAGACTTTGAGTAATCTGCATTGTCAATAAAATGCGATCGGGTTCATTTAGATTCTGACTTATTTATCCTGAAGGGGAGACGAAATAAGCTACAATATAGATTCAATAAGCTTCATGGCTCTTAAACCTTGTTGATAATGCTTCCACTTATTACGATTAATTCTCATTAATTGTGTGACTAAATCAATACAGCTATCCTTGAAATGTACCCATGTTTGACCATATAAGCCGATATAAAAACTACTGTGTCTCCGTTGAGAACGACTCCTTTCTTTAATCCGAGCTATATATTTTTGGATTCCTTTGCGTTTAATAAGTTGACCATTAATTGTTGCAGAGGTGTAAGCGATCGCTATCAACAAAACTAGAGAAATAAAACGTTCACCTTGAACATTAGTGTTTTCTAAGTTATAGCCACCTGTTTTGAAATCTCTAAACATTTCTTCAATATCAAATCGCTTTTTGTAAGCAGCAATTGCTGACTCTAGGGTGTCAAAATTTGTTAAAATAAACCATGCTTCTTTGGGTGCTACTCCGTTAATTTTACGTTGCCACTTACCAGCCACATTAAAACTGATAAAACCCTGAGTCTTTGTTACCTTAACTCCCTTGATAAAAAAAGATACTCCAGGAGTTAATCCTAAACTGCTTAACTCCATAAACATATCTTGTTTAATTTCTACAAATTCATTCTTTTCAATCGCAAACAAAAATATACATCCTTGCTCTGAAGGTACTTTGCTAGTTTTACCGAGCAAAATTCTCTATCCCCCAACACACAGATTTTATAATCTTTCAATATTGCTATAACTGGCGATAATATTTTCTGCTGTTCCGTGAGATTACTACTACCTAATTTGGGCAGCAAACTAAAATATATTGGTATGGCTCTTTTATCCCAAATCACGCTGACCATTAATAAGTTTATCCGACTCCAATTAGTCCTATCAATTGCTATATAAATAATTTTTTCATTCTGGAAGTAGTTTGCTATTAGTTCTTGAATAATTGGCAACCAAACTTTTTCAATTGTGAGATTTGGTAATGATAAAAATCTTTGTATTCTTTTTCTTCTGCTTTCAAATTTAATTCCCAAAGGTAGCGCATTCGCTAATTTTTCTAAAGTTACTTCTTTGATTGACTGCAACAGATGTATCAAAATTTTTAGCAACAGATATTCTGCTAAACTCAATTGACTTTTTAAGTGCTTTTGGTACAATATAGCTAACATTATCATTAAGTAGGTCTTATTGACAAAACTAGACCTACCTTTTTCTATCACAAAACGCTACCCATCTTATACACCAAGCTTTTTAGGCTGTTTCGTCTCCCCTCCAGCTTATTTATCACACCCATAGCAAAAGATTTATGTACCAGTTGTCTAAGTCCTGCAAATGACCACTAACAAATGACAAATTATGGATGCTCAATTAAGTAGTAATGAAATTAATGTGGCGCGGGAAGTTTTGCAAGATTACGCCCCCGCACAGTACGCACTGGATGTTTTGCAAAAACATAACGGTAATTGTGACACCTCTGTCGATGAATTGTGGATGAATCAAAATGGATTGATGGTAATGTCAGAGGGGAAATCTCTTTGGCAGTCAACGCTAAAAGTATTGCGTCAAGAACTTTGTGGTGATGATGGCTTTCGTAGTCAACTGAAAGAATACACTAAAAATCCTGGAAGTACGTCTTTGTTGACAGGATTAATTGTTTCTTTAGTTGGTGTGGCTTCGTCTTATGGCGTACCGATTGATCCTGCTATTGCCACTGTTGTAGTTTTATATATCTTAAAAATAGGACTCAATATATTTTGTGACTATACTGACCCAGTTAGTGATAAGGCTGCAACTCTTTTATTGAGTGACCAATAGTATTTTGAGCACCCAAGTTTAGCTGATTGTCGTCAGCTAGTAACTTGGGTTAATAGCAGTTGCCTAAAGAGCATTGACTATGAGACAATTATTCATCATTTACTTAGACATACTTGCAGATTCAGTAAACATTTAAAACAACAGCTAATTAATTCATCATAGGTGCCAGTCTATAGGTTTTAAATTCACGATAGTAAGTACTGAGTTTGCAATGGAGTAGTGGCGCAACAGGGCGGGTTGAAAGTGTTTCTTTCATCTGCTGGAATTAGCACATTTCTCCTAAATTTATGTTTTTAAAACAATTTCAGTGCTTATCTCTACATCACAATGGAATACCAAGTATTAGATCGGATTTTTAATAAATCTTCATTTTTGCGAAAATTTGGACGTTTAGAGCTAAATGAAAATTTTTGCATCCTAGATATATCTGAACAAGTGGAAAGATTCAGCGGTGTTCCTGAAGAAATAAGACAAGGAAAAGATATCCGACTCGGCTTTCCTGAATTTATGGGGTTAGAAGATATTTTCATATCTATTCTCAAGGGTGAAGAGCAAATTTTTGCATTAGAAGGAATTAGAAGGCGTTCTGCAAATCAAACAGATACTTATATAGATATATATATTATTGGTGAACAAAGAGCAGTAAATTCAGAAGATAGGTTAATCATTTTCATTGAGAATGTTACAGAAATCACGGCTTTAAAACAAGCGCTATCTCGAAGAGCGAATGAAGCCAATCAGTTATCCAATAACTTAAAATCTTACAAAAGTTATATGGAGCAAGTTATCACAACAATGGCAGATGCTTTGTTGGTAACAAATAATGCGGGAAAAATCAAAAAAGTTAATGTTGCTGCTCAAAAATTATTAGGTTTTAGTGAAGCCGAATTACTTGGTCAGCCAATATCATTAATTATTGATGATTATCAATTTGTGGAAAATGCGATCAAACAACACTCACTATTTCAACAATATTTCCAGAATATAGAAGTAGTTTGTCGTAATAAAAAGCAGGAAAAATTATTACTGGCTTTTTCTTGTTCAGTGATTCAAAAAAAGGTCAAAGGTTTAGAAGATATTATTTATATCGGTCGAGATGTGACGGCTCGTCAGCGGCGAGAACAGCGCATTTGTGCTCAGTATGCTATTAGCCAAATTTTAACAGAGTCACAAACTATCAAGCAGGCAATTCCGAAAATTTTACAGGCAATTTGTCAAACACTGGGATGGGATTTAGGGGAATTATGGACACCAAGCCAATATATCGCTCAACCTGTACAACAAGATAATATGGATGCAGTGCTCAGGTGTGTAGAAATTTGGTCAAGTCGAGTAGTTTCGGTGCGAGAGTTTAAAGCAATTACTTGGCAAACTATTTATAAACCTGGCGCGGGATTACCGGGGCGAATTTGGGCGAGACGTTCTCCTCACTGGATCAATGATATCACCCTTGACCATGATTTGCGGCGATCGCCAGCCGCAGATGCAGCCGGATTACATGCAGCATTTGGTTTCCCTATTTTAGATGAAGGTGAAATCTTGGGCGTAATGATTTTTTTCTCTAGGGAAACACTACCAAAAGATGTGGAACTGCTACAAATGATGGTGTCTATTGGTAGCCAAATTTCCCATTTTGTTAAACGTAAACAGGCGGAGTTCGCTCTCAGAGAAAGTGAAGAAAGGTATCGAGATTTATTTGAAAATGCTCATGACATGATTCAATTTGTGAATGTATACGGTAGCTTTCTTTACGTTAATGATACCTGGAAACAAATTTTAGGATATAATCAAGCAGAAATTGCCAAGATGAATGTGTTTGAAATCGTCCATCCCGATTTTCAACAAAACCTCAGAGAAAACTTTTATCGCGTGATGTCAGGCGAAAAGATAGAACCGATTCAGACTGCATTCATGACGAAGAATGGGCAAACAATTATTTTAGAAGGGCAGATTAATTGTAAATTTGTTGAAAATCAGCCAGTAGCAACCAGAGGCATTTTTCGCCAAATTATCGGGACATTGACTACTCAGACAACACTAAATCATCAACCAGAATCAGCAACACAATCGTTACAGTCAAAAAAATTTCACGTTTCCCAGCTAGTCAACAACGAAATTACAGTTTTAGTTGCAGATATCGTCGGGGTGACGGAAATAGCTCCTAGGGTGAATGCAATGCAACTTGCTAATCTACTCAATGCTATTTTTTCATCTTTTGATCGGTTGATGACACAGTATGGTTTAGATAAACTTTCCACAACTAATGATGCTTATATAGTCTATGGTGATTCGTCCACTCACAAATTAGATCATGCTCAAGCGATCGCTCAAATGTCTCTAGATATGCAAACAGCGATCGCTATTTTTAACGCTGAGAATCACCAAAATTTTCATCTACGCATTGGTATTCATAGCGGCTCTATAAATGGGGAAATTGCTGATGGTTCCTGGAAAAACATAGTAAATACAGCGAAAAAAATAGAATCACAAGCTTCGCCAGGACAAATATTTGTCAGTAACGATACCCATCAACGCCTACGCACAAAATTTCGGTTAGAAAAGCGCTCCATCATGGCGATTAACGAGCAAGAAACAATCACTACCTATCTATTCACGGGGAAAAAATGACGCCAACAAGACACTCTGCATGTACACTGGTATCTCATGGTAGCCGCGACCCACGCCCAGGAATGGCGATGGAGCAATTGGCAGATTTGATCAGACAAAAACTACCGAGTCATGACCAAAAAAAACTAGTGGGTGTAGCCTACTTAGAACTTGCTTTGCAACCTTTGCATGAACAGATTACAGATTTCGCTCGCAGTGCTTTCGAGGCTGGGTGCGATCGCTTAAAAATTATACCCTTGTTTCTGTCCCCAGGGGTGCACGTGACGCAAGACGTGCCCGCAGAGGTCGCCTTGGCGCAACAAACTCTGCGTCAAGATATCATCATTAATCTGCAACCATATTTAGGTAGTCACCCCTCCTTAGCTAACTTACTCATCCAGCCAATAACCGCTAAAAATAGTGTCCCGTGGATATTATTAGCTCATGGTAGCCGTCACCCTGACGCCCAACAATTTTTAGAAACATTAGCCGCTAAATTGGGAACGTCTCTGGCGTATTGGTCGGTATCTGCTAGTTTAGAATCACGAGTCAAAGAGTTGATCGCTGCAGGTAATAGAGAAATTGGCATTTTGCCATACTTTTTATGCCCTGGTGGCATAACTGATGCGATCGCTGTGTATGTAGAGACGCTAAAATTACAGTTCCCCAGTGTTAATTTTCATCTAGCTGCACCTTTGGGCGCGAGTGTGGAATTAGCCGAGCTAATTTGGGATTTGATCAATAAATGAACCGCACAGATAAACAGGAGTAAAAATTTTTGGGAAAGGTTTATTTAGTAGGTGCGGGTCCCGGAGATCCGGGGCTATTGACACTCAAGGGAAAAGGTTTACTAGAATGCGCTGATGTGGTCATTTATGATGCTTTAGTCAGTCCGGCGATTTTGAAAATGATCAATCCCCAAGCCGAGCAAATCAACGCCGGGAAACGCATGGGGCGACATTCACTGCTACAGGAAACCACAACTCAACTCCTCATTGATAAAGCCCAAGAACACGCTATAGTTGTGCGACTCAAGGGTGGCGATCCATTTATTTTTGGTCGCGGTGGTGAAGAAATGGCAGAATTAGTCAACGCTGGCGTACCTGTAGAAGTTGTGCCCGGTATCACATCGGGTATTGCTGCGCCAGCCTATGCAGGTATTCCCTTAACTCATCGCCTGCACAGTTCTTCAGTAACTTTTGTGACTGGACATGAAGCTGCAGGTAAGTATAAACCTCAAGTGAATTGGAGTGCGATCGCCCACGGTTCGGAAACGATTGTCATTTACATGGGAATTCACAATTTACCATACATCGTCGAACAGTTAACTGAAGCAGGCTTGAGCGGGGAAACACCGATTGCTTTAGTGCGTTGGGGTACACGACCAGAACAAGAAGAATTGATTGGTCAATTAGAAACGATTGTTGAGCAAGTCGAGCAAGCTGGATTTGGCGCACCAGCGATCGCCGTCATTGGCTCTGTAGTTAATCTGCACAGTATTTTGTCTAGTTATCGCCCAGTTTAGACTATAACGCCAAGACGTCAATCAACTAGCCATGACAAAACGCTGAAAAGTTTGCTGTGCAAATTTCTTTTTTTCATACTTCAGCGTTTTTGTACTACGATTTCATGCCGTAATTTTAACTAATTGTCGTTCATAAAAAAAGACAATTGTTACCATAATTTAAAACATTAGTTCAGCATAATTTTTTACAAAAATAACAGTAAAGTACTGAATTAAAATTTTAGGAATGTGCAAAAATATGCAAATAAACCTTTGGCAGAGCTAATTGCAATTCAAGCAATTGGCGACTTGATCATTTATTGCATCTACTATTTTATACATTAGATATGCGTACAGATCGAAAATGGAATTTACTGAGAACCTCAATGGGTGGACAGCGGGAAGCGCCGAAGCCAGTTTACTACATCGAATTGCCACCCAAATTCAGCAATCAATACAACTTCCCGAAATACTGACAACTACGGTTGCAGAAATCAGGGCGTTTTTGGGCACAGATAGGGTGATGGTATATCGGTTTGACGCCGATGGTAGCGGTGAAGTCATCGCCGAGTCCATCAACCAGCAGCGCCTTTCCCCACTCCTAGGGCTACACTTTCCGGCTGATGATATTCCTCTAGAAGTGCGAGAGACATTTTTGAGGGCTAGACAGCGTTCAATTGTGAATGTGGCTAGTGGGAGGATTGGGTTATCACCGCTAGCTAGTCCCACCACCGGTCAATCTTTGAGTAGTGAAAATCTTTACTATCGAACAGTAGACCCTTGCCATGTGCAATACTTGACAGCAATGGGCGTACAGTCTTCGCTGGTAGTGCCAATGTTACACCACGACGCCACGGTGCACACCGCGAAACCGCGACTGTGGGGATTACTCATCTCCCATCACAGCGAAGCCAGAACAGATTTACAGCGTGATCTACAGATAGTACAGCAAGTAGCCGATCAGTTAGTCATTGCGATCGCCCAAAATCATCTACTCATCCACAACCGAGCTGAACAACAACGCCAAGCAATCATTGACCGAGTTACAACCCTATTACATTCACTCCCGACAATCCAATTACAACCCGCACTCACAGCAGCTATTACCGCTTTTGAGGGCATAGGTGGAAGAATTTACCTAAAAAATACTGCTGAATTATACACTTGTGGTGAACAACCGAGATTGAGTGATGTACCTGAAAACACCGTCATTGAGGAGCATTCTCTGTGGGAAGACTGGATAAATGAGTGTAAACAAGGTAACATCTGGGCCATTACTGACCTCCATCAAGAACCCCATTGGCAAATTTTAGCGTCCCTATTTCAATCTACCCAGATTCGGGGGATGCTGATGATTCCCCTTACTGTTCGACAAAATTTTGTCGGTATTTTTACTATTTTTAGTAGAGAATTTGATACCGAAATTTTGTGGGCAGGACAGCGTGATGCTAATAACAAACAACAGTTAACTCAACTTTCCTTTGCACCTTGGTTAGAGCACAAAAAACAGCAAGCGCCAGAGTGGAAACCGGAAGAAATCGCCTTAGGATGCGCTTTAGCTCATCAATTTGCTGTTGCTATTCACCAACAACAAACGCACCAACAGTTACAAGTATTGAATACAAACTTAGAACTTCAAGTGCAAGAACGCACAGCCGAATTGCAGCGGTCTTTAAATTTGAGCCAGATAATTAAACAAGTTTCCGACCAAATACGCAGCAATCTCGACTACAAAATTACCCTGCAAACAATCGTCAATGAAGTACGGAAAATACTGCAAACAGACCGCGTATTAATTTATCAAATTTTCGATAATTTACGAGGTGAAGTAATTGTCGAAGATGTAGACGATAATTTACGCTCAATCATCGGTATGGTCGCACCAATAGAATGCTTTCCTGATGAATATGCTCGTCTTTATTTGCGGGGAAGAATCCGGGCGATTAACAATACAGCCACGGCGGATTTAAGTCCTTGTCATCAAGAATTTTTACAGAGTCTGCATATCCAAGCTAACCTCATTGTCCCCATTAAAATAGATGCACAATTATGGGGATTAATTATTGCTCATGAATGTTACGCTCCCAGAAATTGGCAGGATGTAGAAATTGATTTGTTACAAAAGCTAGCAGAAGAAGCAGCACTAGCGATTAAGCAGGCACAATTATTTGAAAATAGCCGAATAGCAGAATCTGTAGCCGCAGGACAAACTCAACACTTGGTACACGCTCTCGACGAAATCCAGCAAGCGCAACTATTTAAAACAGAAAAAATGTCAAGTTTAGGCTTGTGGGCGCTGGGTGTAGCTCAAGAAATCAAAAATCCTGTTAATTTCATCTACCGGAATTTATCTCACACCAATGAATATACACAAGAACTGCTACAACTTTTGCGCCTCTACCAGTCTTATTATCCTTACCCAAATAACGAAATTAGGCATCAAACGCAAGTAATTGATTTAGATTTTCTCCTAGAGAATTTACCAAAAACTCTCTCAGAAATGCAAACACAAGCCGAGCGCATCAACTCAATGGTGTCATCATTACGCAATGTTTCTTACCGAGAACGAGCTGCGATTAGACCTGTCAATCAAGAAGAGGTAACTTAAAACACATATAGCTTTGTTAGGTCTAATATCAAAACCCCTCTCAAAAATGAGAGGGGTTAGATAAAGTCTTTTGTTAAAATTTGCCCTTGTAAATTTAGAACACGCTCATAATGGTGATGATGCCGGCGCTGGTCAACATGATTAAAGCGCCCATGACTATAGATTTGCCAAACTGCTCTGGAGATTTTGAATTATTCATGTTAATAAAATTCCTTTTTCATCTGAGGATTCTATTAACAATATCAACAGCCTTCTCATATATCCATACAATCACCATAAAAGTTAAAGTTCCGTAAAGTTTCTTAGTAAAAACTAGTGTGTTTACAGCATTAAAAATATTTTTTCTTGAAGCACAAATATTAGTATTATTTTTTACTTACTGTTGAGGAAATTACAAATCCCTGATATCCGAGCGAGATAGGAGGCTTTATATGTACCTAAATGCGGTAAGATAAACATGATTAAAGCTAAATCAGCATTTGAGTAAAAAATTATCATGACAGCTTCCACGATCTCTAGACACCAAACCAGCGATTTTGACTTAGAACTCTTAAATCAAAAATTTGAAACCGCTACTCCCAAAGAGATATTAGCGTGGTGTATCGACAATATCCCTACGCAATTGGTGCAAACCAGCGCCTTTAACGTGGATGACATGATAATTACCCATATTCTTTACAGCGAACTGAAACATCCAGTCCCCGTAATCTTTCTAGACACTCTCTACCACTTCCCCCAAACTTTAGAACTAGTAGCCAAAACTAAAGAAGTCTACAACCTAGATTTAAAAACCTACAAAACTCCAGATGTAGACAGTCGGGAAGCCTTCAGCGCCAAATATGGCGAAGCGCTTTGGGATCAAGATATTAGCCAATTCCATCAGATTACAAAAATTGAACCACTGCAACGGGGTTTAGACGAACTCAACACCGTCGGTTGGATCACTGGTAGACGCCGTGACCAAGCTGTTACCCGTGCTAATATGCCAGTATTTGAATTGGACGGCAAAGGACGCTTGAAACTTAATCCCCTAGCTGCTTGGACACGTCAACAAAGCTGGGTTTATGTGGCTGAACATGGTGTAATTTACAACCCCCTCCACGACCAAGGTTATCCCAGTATTGGTGATGAACCCATCACTACTAAAGTTGGAGAAGGTGAAGACGAACGCGCCGGACGTTGGCGGGGAACAGGTAAAACCGAGTGTGGAATCCACATTTAGTGACCTGTCGCCAAAGTTTTGATAGGTTCGTAGTCAGGACTTTAGTCCTTGAATATGAAAGCGCTAAAGTGCTGACTACAAACAGATTCACTTATTAGATTCACGCAGCCTCTTGAATCTTTTTTATTTACCGCTGCGTATTTGTGACAGGGTTTGAGGTAACTGTTGTATTTGTAGCCAAATATCTTGAGGCGTAATCCCAAAACCCACTTGTAATATAACAAGCGTTGCAGCTAATAAGACTGCTGTTTTGAAGGTTGTTTTAATCACCTTCCAGAGGATGACAAAGACGATCCACGCTATGATGAGGGTGAATATCATAAATATAAATTAATCAAAAATTACTCTTGTTTGATAGGGTAGTGATTAAGAAACGGTAAACAGTTCTTTTAATAACTTAACTTTTTGATGAGGACTGCACCTCAGGATCATAGCTGAAAACGCTACAAAAATTCAGCTAGCACAGAACTTTTTAATAAATCTCCATAAATAATTTCTATTTGTTGGCATTGCCCATTACTCATATGACAAGGCTGAGGGTGGTTTGGTTAACTCCCCATCCTCACCAGTGTCTGATGAATAACTCCCTATTTAGCGCAGAGAAATAATCTGCGGGGAATGTTCTAGAGATTCAGTAGCGATTAAAACTTCTTGTCGTGCCCATTTATCTGCAGTCAAAATGTCATTTAAAGAAGGATTTATTCGGTTATCTTGTTGATGGCGATCGCACACCCATTCGATACAACGGGGAATATCTAAAAATCGGATTTTTTCGGCTAAAAATAAGGCTACAGCTTGCTCATTAGCAGCATTTAAAACTGCCGGCATTGAACCACCAGCCCTACCCACTGCATAAGCCAACTGCATACAAGGATACTTTTGGTGATCTGGTTCACGGAAAGTGAGATTACCTGCTTTCACTAAATCCAGCCGTTCCCAATCAGTATAAATGCGATCGGGCCAAGACAGCGCATACAGCAGGGGTAGGCGCATATCAGGCCAGCCGAGTTGGGCTAAAACTGAGGTATCTTGTAGCTCAATCAGCGAATGAATAATACTTTGGGGATGGATGACAATCTCGATGTTGTCGTAATCTAAACCGAACAAGAAATGAGCCTCGATTACTTCCAATCCTTTATTCATCAAAGTAGCTGAGTCTACAGTGATTTTGCGCCCCATCGACCAGTTGGGATGCTTGAGGGCGTCAGCCACTGTCACTTCTGCTAACTTGGATACATCCCAATCTCGGAAAGCACCACCAGAAGCAGTCAGCAAAATCTTTCGCAGTCCACCTTGGGGAACGCCTTGGAGACACTGAAATATGGCGGAATGTTCTGAATCTGCTGGTAGCAATTTTACGCCATGTTTTTCAACTAAGGGCAAAACCACGGGGCCGCCAGCGATGAGAGTTTCCTTATTCGCCAAGGCGATATCTTTACCAGCTTCAATGGCGGCGATGGTTGGTAACAATCCAGCACAACCAACAATACCAGTAACCACCGTTTGGGCATCACCATAACGAGCCACTTCTATGACTCCCGCTTCACCAGCCAGTAAAATCGGTTGGGGATCAAGGTCTTTGATAGCAGCTTGCAGTTGAGGCAGTTTTTCTTCTGACCAAATCGCTGCTATACTCGGTCGGAACTGTCGAATTTGACTAGCTAACAGTTCCACATTACTTCCTGCTGCTAATCCCACAATCCGAAACTGATCTGGGTATTGAGCAACGATATCTAGGGTCTGAGTACCAATAGAGCCAGTAGAACCAACAAGAGTAATCGCTTTCACAATTGCTTAGGGATTTACAGACAACTCTCACTATAAATTGCTGCGGACTCCTTAATTAAGCTTGAGGATATTTTATTTTGGCAGGGGATAGGATATTCGCTAGTTTCTAGCCCCTATCCCCTATTTCCTATCCCGTGTCGCCAATGACAAATAGCCAATTTACTAGTTATGTTTTTGTTTAGTTTATTATCAAGATTGATAGCAGAGTGTGAGGTGTCGAATGTTACTTAGGAATATTGTGTTCCCGGCCATAAGTCAGAGGATGCACTAAGGAGTCGGTGAAAAACTCAAGCTTATGGCAAAAGTTCATGTAGTTGTAACAAAAATTTTATGGAAAAATGAGTTCCTCTTTCCTGTAGCAATTTGGTTTTTCAGCAGAATATTCATCTGGACTGTGATGTTGCTGGTTGCGCCCTATGTGTCGGCACAATTAGGAGGAACTCTACCCAGTTTTACTTCAGCGGTTTTCCATGCGTGGGATATTGTCCATTACAAATCAATCGTCACTTCAGGGTATGAATTCATTGATGATGGCAATCAACATAATCTAGCTTTTTTTCCGCTATTTCCCTTGAGTATCTGGGTTTTAATGCGGCTGGGTTTGCCGTTTGAAGTTGCAGGTACGTTGGTAAATAATGTAGCATTTTTGGCAGCACTTTATTATTTGTACTACTGGGTCAAAGAACATCACGGTATCAATGCTGCTCAGTGGACTGCTATTGTTTTGGCTTGGTGTCCAATGTCTTTGTTTACCGGGGTGATTTATACGGAGGGGTTGTATTTATTTTTAAGTACGGCGACTTTGCGGGCTTTTGATCAGCAGCAATATGGCTGGACTGCTTTCTGGGGTGCATTGGCGACAGCAACCCGTCCTACAGGGATGGTATTGATTCCAGCATTGGCGATCGCCGCGTGGAAACAACGTAGACCACCTGTTGCTTATGTTACAGCTTTGGCGACAGCTACAGGGGTACTTCTATTCAGTCTTTATTGTGCCATGGATTTCGGCCATCCTTTAGCTTTTATTCATGCACAGCGGGGTTGGCGTCCTTCTCTGGGGTTTGATTGGCAAGGTTGGTTGAATATGGTGATGCAGATTCCCCTGGGGACGACAAATTGGCAATATGGCTGGGTTGCAGATTCCTTTGGCGGGATTAAAGACCCGTTGTATCTTCTGTTGTTTAGCAGCGTTATTACTAGTGGTTATGCTTTATGGCACTTCCGCAAACATTTGAATTCTACTAGGTTGGTCTATGGCTTTTATGGTTTGATGGGATTTTTACTAATTTTGGCAGACCAACAATTAATCAACAACTTGCTTAACACTTTAATGGTTTTGGGTGGCGGCTATTTATTGTGGCGCTTACGTCGGGAACTTACGCCAGTCACAACTATCTATGGTTTTTGTGGTCTGGGTCTACTGTTAGCTTCTGGAGGTACAATCTCTTTAAGCCGTCTAGCTTATGGTATTGTCTCTTTGTGTGTAGCTTTAGGCATCTTACTATCTCGCCGCCCTCAACAAGGATGTTTGATATTAGGCTTGTTTGTCATATTACTTACCAAGTTATCTGTAGGTTTTGCCCAAGAACTTTGGGTGGGTTAGACATTAAGGATTAAAAGTTGAGAGTGAGTAGTGAAGAGTTACTAGCTACTCACTCTTAATTTTTAATTATCTTCTTTTACAACCGTATTCTCTGATAAGATACCTGATTGTAATCCCCATAACAAACAAGAATGCTGGTGGTTTGCCTGCATAATGTTTTGCCCTACAACAGATAATGTTCATGAATAAAACTGCAGAAAATAGATTATTAAAAACTAACTTTAAAAGGGTATTAAAGTCTCTCAAATATCCAATTGTTAGATATTTAATTTTAAGCATTATCTTTGCTGTTTTTATTCGCTGGCTTTGTATTCCGAATAAGTCTGTTGATTATAAATATTTTCTCTCACCTTGGTATGATTTTATCGCTGCAAATGGTGGTTTTAGTGCTTTAAAAAATGGTTTTGCTGACTACACACCTCCTTATCTATACTGGATTTTGATAGCGTCTACTTGGCTTTCTGGATTGCCGAAAATTATGGCAATTAAGCTATTCGCTATGGTTACTGATTTTATTTGTGCATTTTTAGTTTACAAGATTGTCAAAATTAAATATCCCAGGGGTAAGAAACCAATTTTTGCTTTTATAGTAGTTATTTTAAGTCCAACTGTGATTTATAATAGCTCTCTTTGGGGTCAATGTGATGTCATCTACACCACTGGGTTAATTGCTTCTATTTACTTTTTGTCCATTCAAAAACAAATTCCCGCATTAATTAGTTTTGGTGTGTCGCTGTCTTTTAAATTGCAAGCGATGTTTTTATCACCTTTATTATTAATTTTATTGATTAAAAAAAGAATTTCTTGGTATTATTTGCCGATAGTGCCCATAACATATATAGCAGCAATGCTGCCGGCTTGGTTTGCAGGCAGACCAATGTCAGATTTACTGTTAGTATATTTTAACCAAGCTAATAAATATAAGGAGTTAGCTAAAAATGTACCCAATCTTTATCAATGGATTCCTAACAAATTTTATAATATTGCTGTTCCTATAGGTTTAGCATTGACTACGTTTGCTATTTGTTTCTTGGCATACATTGTTTATAAAAGCAAATTAAAAATTACACAAGATAGGCTGATATATTTAGCGACTTTATCAGTTTTATTCATGCCATATATTCTCCCGAAAATGCATGAGAGATATTTTTATCCGGCTGATATTTGTTCAATTATATTTGCCTTTTATTTTCCTCGCTATATTTGGGTAGCTATATCTGTGCAGATGGCATCATTTTTCAGTTATTTAGGAACTCCCCTATATATTCAAATATTTTCTATACCTTTGGGCTTGACACTTTTGTTTGTGGTGCGAAATTGTGACATGATTTATCGACAATCAAAAGCTGATATGGCTTTGGATATTGAGCGGGAATTATAGTATGAGCAGATGGATGGAAATCAGCAAGCAAATCGGCAGGTATAGTACTATTATTTTTCTAATTAGTATTAGTGCATTGATTTTATTTCTATCGAGTATCCTCAGACATGAGTTATTTAATTCATCAGGAGATTTAGCCTTTTTTGACCAAGGAGTTTATTTAATTAGTCAAGGAAAATTACCGTTTTCTTCTGTGCTTGGGTTTCATATTCTGGCTGATCACGCTGCTTGGATTTTATATTTCATAGCTTTGCTGTACAAAATCTACCCTAGCGTTTATTGGCTATTTGTAATACAGTCTGGTGCTTTGGCGTTGGGGGCTTTACCTACATATTTACTGGCGCTACAAGCAGGTTTAAAAGAAAGTCAAGCTGTAGCAATGGTGGTTGTTTACTTACTGTATCCGGTGGTGTATAACAGCAATTTATGTGATTTTCATCCGGATACAATCGCTGTTCCCGCGCTTTTGACAGCAGTTTTAGCTGCGAGGTCAAGAAAATTAGTTTGGTTTTGTGTGAGTATATTGGTGGTGTTGGGTTGTAAGGCTGTATTGGCGTTAACTGTAGTAGCGATGGGGGTGTGGTTACTATGTTTTGAAAAGCGCCGTTTATATGGTGCGATCGCTATTATTATTGGTGTATCTTGGTTCTTGGTTGCTAACTGGGTAATTATCCCTTATTTCGGTAACGAAGCAGCGTTAGTTAATCGTCATCTCTATCGTTATAGCTATTTAGGTAACTCGTTTTCTGAAACATTACAAATTCTTTTATCTCGACCAGAAGTAATTATTCAGAATATTTTTTCAGCAATCAACTTAGAATATTTAGTTTTTTTATTAGCACCTGTAATTTGGGGTTTGCATCTGCGATGCATGATACCGTTAATAGGAGCGATTCCATGTGTGGCGATCAATATACTTGCAGATCATCCCTCACAAAAGAATTTAGTTTTACATTACTCTTTACCAGCTATCCCATTTCTGATCTTAGCTCTCATCGCCAGTCTCGCAGCAGGTAAAGCATGGCTACAGCAAAAAAGATTAATTATTTTGTTTTCATTAGTGGGATTTTTAGCTCTAGGTAAGCTGGGATTTTTTACCTCCAGATATCTTAAAAGTTTAGAAAATTGGGGTGCTACAAAAGAGGCGAGCGCTCTCATTACAACTCTAGATAGTGTTTTTACTACCGATGTAATTACCCCTCATTTAACCCACAGAGAAATTATTAGTTATAAGTTGAACAACTTTCAATCATCTGATGAGTTGAACAAATTTAATTATATATTACTGAATATTCGTTATCCTGGTTGGGCTGCAAGTGCTGAATCTTATCAAAACTTAGTTAATTTTTTAAAAAATCAGTCAGAATATAAATTGCAATATCAACACGATGATGTTTATTTGTTCACTAAGCAGTCAAGATGAGAATTAGTCTATTTACCAGCATGAAAGAAAAGTTCTGTAATATACATTGTTAGCACTAATAGGTAGAATCAATCAGTGTAAATCCTTGAGCTTCTCCTTTAATTTTACTATTACTGAGATTTATCTTTGGCAAAGTGTCTTGATCTAATAATAAATAAGATTTCTTCTCTAGCATTTGTCGTAAAACTTCTAAATTCGCAGTAGTCACCTTGCAATCACTATAAAAGTCTAAACTAGGGCGATTATAAGCAAATGAAGTATAGATTTGTGTTCCTGGGGAGACGTGCTGACGAATTAATTCTGCAACTGGTTTAACTCTAAAGGCTTCATTTAATTCCCAAATCCAAGATTGAGAACTAACAAACAATAATAAAACTAGATACATACCTGAAAAGAGAGCCAGAATAAAATTGCGATCGCTCTTTTTCATCAACCATGCTACTACACCCATACTTATTGTCAAAACCACACTCATAATAATTAATATAGGTTGAGGTTCGGCGATAATAAAGTACGCACAACCACCTAAACTAGCAATAGCGATGATAGCTGTAAATAACGTTAAAATTAAGCTTTTAAACTGATTTCGCTGCCAAATTTCATGCAAATTAGCTCCAACTGCTAACGCTAAAAATGGGTAAACTGGTATTATATACCAAGGTAATTTTGTACCCATTATAGAAATAGTTCCTAGATAAATTATTGTACCGACTAAAATTAAACTACCCCAGCTAGTTTGACGTTTTTTTAATGCTAAATACAGTCCTCCAGGTAAAAACAATAGCCAAGGAAAACTATATTTAAGTAACTCAATTAAATAATACCAGGGCGGCCCGCTATGTCCTTCTACAGCTTGTCCCAATCGATTAAAAGATTGGTCTTGAAAATGCACTGCTAAAAAAGTGTTACCATAGTGTTGCCACTGTGCTACATACCAAGCGATCGCTGGAGCATTTCCTAACAACATTCCCAACCATAAATAGGGATTTTTTAACAAAAATAATTGTCTATTTACCAGCAAAAATATCCCAGCGATTCCTCCCAATACCAAAACTAATATACCTTTAGTCAAGGTGATTAACCCCAAACAAAATCCTGCACCTAAAGCGTATTTTTTATCTTCTTTAGCTTTTAATAAACAAAATAATAATAATAATAAAAAACTAATTGTTATCCCATCTAACATTGCTAATCTACCGTGACGTACCACGGGTAGCATTGTTAAATAAACTAGTGCTGTAAACAAAGCTGGTAAACTCTGATTAAAAACTAAACGCCCCACCAAATAAAGTAAAGGAACTCCCAAACTTGTTAACACAGCGCCGGGAAATCTCGTAGTAAATTCTGAGATTCCACCAATTTGATAGCACAATGCAATTAACCACTGCATCAAAGGTGGTTTTAATATAAATGGTTCGCCTTGGAGGGTAGGATAAATCCAGTTACCGTAGCGATAAATTTCTCTGGCGACAATAGCATAAGTACCTTCATCCCAGTCGCGCAAGGGTAAATTACCTAAAAGTATGAGGAACATAATCCCAGATGCAATTAATAAGGCTAATAACCATTGTTTTTCCTTAAACAGATGCATACTCCTCACCCAGATTACTTTTCAATTAACGTAGAAATATAGAACTTAATCCATGTTTTAAAAATGGATTATTGGTAGAAATTTCATAATTTTGGTTACAGTTTTTAAGGTTTTTAATTCTGGGATATCTGGTCTAATTTTTTCTGCTACTATGAGATTCTGTTCAGCTTGTGTAGGATGAAAGTTATACAAATGTACAAAAGCTAAATAAAGCCATGCATAAGGATTTTGTGCATCATATTTAGTTATTTCAGTTAAATTCTGGATTAATTCTGGAACTTGACGGCGCAAAAGTTGTGATAATACAAGAGTGTAGCGTCTGTTTAAGTTATTTGGTTCTGTTTGCAAGCGATAATTAGCTGCTAATTCAATTTGTTTTAAATAATCTTGCGTAGGATCGTATTGATTGAAGTTGTCTATCTGTGCAAAAATATTATCTAATTTACCTTGTTGTAACTCTACCGCTAATTGTGACATGCGGGAAGGTAAATCTAGCGGTGGCGATTTTTCTATTTTTCCTTCATCTGTCACTTTGACGGAGATATTAGGAATATTTAAAGGTGTGATTTGAAAATTTCGTCTATCTAAATAAAGTGCTGATAATTGATATGTTCCTAGGGGTAGTGTCTGAGGAATAAATGTAGCGATCGCTTCTGTGACTCGAAATTTTCCTTGAGGTTGACATTTCAGTCCACAGTATACATTACCCAGGGCGATCGCATGATCATGATACCAAGATGATTTGTCATTCTGCCACTTTAAAAGCAATAAGCCATTTTGCAAATCTTCCCATGAACCTGTTATTTGATAACTCACAGGATTATTTTTACCTACTACGACTTGATTAGAAATTACCACTTTTTCTAAAGTAATTGGTACATGCTCACCAGCTAATTTGTCGATGACTACATCGGGATTTTTTCTGTCATATATTCTTAATTTATCATTATTAGGTAATTCCCACTCACCCCGTAGTTGTAACTCAGGTGAAGATTCCACCAAAGATTTTAATTTCCGTTTAGCTTCCCCCCTTTCTCCAGGCTCGTCTGGTTCATTATCTCTAGTAACATACCAAGGAAAATACAGTAAATCTTGCTCAACTTGAGATAATTTGGTTGTGAGTTTTCTCCCATATACGCGAAAATCGGCTAAAGTACCAAAATAATCTAGAGTAAACTCATTAACTTGTGGTGTGGAAACCGGAATTACTCCTAAAGTTGTCCTTAAATATGGATTAGTTTCGTTAATCTTATCTATTAATTGATCCAGAGGATATTGTTTCGCTTCGTCATTAGGTAAATGTTTTCCACCCCAGGCTTGAATTAGCGGTAAAGGGAACAAATTATTGAGTAACACAATCAAACCGATGATGAGAGTTCCTAATCTTAGGCTCTCAAAAAACCTGTTTTCAATTAAATTAAAAAAGTCACTTAAAATCAAACTAATTATCGGCAAGCATGGCAAAATAAATCTAACATCTTTGTTTGTAGCCAGAGAACAAATTATATAGCTACTTATGAGAGAAAGTAATAACCAATTTCGAGCCGATTTTCTTGGATAACCTGGAATTGAATCACTATTACGCCGATATTTAATTAGATAAATTAATAAAATCCCTATACTCACAGATAATATCGGCAAACCGACACTTTCTGGTAGCAGTTGGGGATAAAATAGCCAACCAGCAATAGTTGTGAAAGCCGGATCACCCTCACTTCTCCCAACTTGATTAGCATTCAACGCAGAAGTAATAATTGTTAGCCAATTTAAACCATACCAAAAGCTAGCAATGAACCAAGCTAAAATTAAACATAAACCCGTTTGCAATAGTTTGAGAAATTTACCGTTTTTGATAAAGTTAATTAATGTCCAAATTCCGGGAATTAAAATAAAAATAAATCCTGTAGGTTTAGCCAGCATAATTAAGCCAATACCACATCCCAAAATTGGAGTTAATATCCAGGATAAAAAAATCTCATTTTTGTCTTTCCAAATTGTTAAAATGGTGAAGGTGAATATAACAACTGCCGTCAAACCATAGTCTAATAAATAATCTGTCCGCATAATTCCTAATATGGGAAATAACAAACAGAAGATGCTAGCAGTTATGCCTATTTTTCTACTTTTAAATAAATAACTACCTAGATGATATACAGATAGTATAATTATGGCTGTATACAATAAATTAACTAAACTTGCTTGATTATATCCTCTACCAAATAATAAGAAAAACGGTACAGTACATATGTAGACAAAAGGAGCGCGATAGCTAGGGGTTAATTGCCATAAAGATAACCACCAATCACCAGAGAAAAGATTAAAGTCTTGAAATATTCTGTAATGATGTAATGCTGTGGTTAGGTGTGCGCTTTGGTCATAAAATGGGATAGATTGATTACCAAAAAACCATGTGACATCAATTATTAATCCAGCTAACCAGACGATTAATAATATGATATAGTCCTGTTGAGGAGGAGAGTTTTTGAAATAATTCATATATAAATGTTTATGCAAATAAATTTTCCGAAAATAGTAACTTTCACTGTCGATAACACAAACTTTAAATGTGTGATTAAATCAACAAACCTCAATTAAGAATTTCCTACAAAATCAACAATAACAGTGAATCAGCCTATCTACTCCCTAGTCATTCCCATTTATAATGAAGAGGAAAATCTTACAGAATTATATCGTCGTCTGATTAACGTGATAGAGCAGTTAGATGGCGAGGCTGAATTGATTTTAGTTGATGATGGTAGCCGCGATCGCTCTTTGAGCATGATTCGCCAAATCCATCAGCGAGATAGTCGAGTACGCTACCTCAGTTTTGCAAGAAATTTTGGTCATCAAATCGCTGTGACAGCAGGATTAAACTTTGTCCAAGGACAGAGTGTCATCGTCATGGATGCTGACTTGCAAGATCCTCCAGAACTGGTTTTAAAGATGATTGCACAATGGCAGCAAGGCTATCAAGTAGTTTATGCTCAACGTTTATCTCGAAAAAAAGAAAGCTGGTTTAAACGCTTTACTGCTTATGCTTTTTATCGTATTCTCAAAGTGCTAGCTAATGTGGATATCCCTGCTGATACAGGCGACTTCTGCTTGATGGATCGGCAAGTAGTAGATATTCTCAACGCCATGCCTGAGCGTAATCGTTACATTCGCGGCTTACGTGCTTGGGTAGGGTTCCGTCAAACCGCAGTACTTTTTGAACGAGATCCCCGTTTTGCTGGTACTGTTAAATATACCTTCGGAAAGTCGTGGGCATTAGCCGTTGATGGAATCATTTCTTTTTCCAAAGTCCCTTTAAGAATAGCAACTTACATGGGAATGCTATCAGCTAGCATTGCCTTGTTAATGATCATACTAATATTATATTGGCGCTTATTTGAACCAAGTACACCCTTAATTGGCTACACATTAATTACAGTTGCTATGTTTTTTATGGGTTCGGTACAATTAATTTGTATTGGTATTTTAGGCGAATATATAGGTCGTATCTATGAAGAAGTCAAAGGACGCCCAATTTACACTTTAAAGGAAACTGGAGGAATAAATAATAAATAGACCCTTGACAAGTAATAAATAACAAATTCAGGCAATATCTGTGACACCGCAAGAATTTAGTCTACTACTAATTTCAGTTATTATTAGTGTAGCAGGTCAATTTTTTCTGAAATTAGGTGCTTTAAAGTTAGGAAAAATTAATGCAGAGAATGTTATTCTTCAAATTCTCAGCATTGTGACGATACCAGAACTTTTAATAGGCTTAACTTGCTACGCTCTTGGTGCCGTAGCCTATATTTTACTTTTAATTAAAGTTAACTTGAGCGTTGCTGCACCAGCTGTGGCCATAGGTTACGTTTTCTCAGTTTTGTTAGGTTGTTTAGTTTTAAAAGAACCTGTTCCACTAATCCGCCTAATTGGCTTATGCTTCATTGTGACTGGTGTCATATTAGTGGTGTGGAAAAAATAAATTTCACTATACCTATCCAAAAACAAACGTGTAGACTTTGCATTGCCAAGCTTTGATAAGGGTTTAAGGTAGCATATGGTTAGTTTTTGGATAGGTTTACAGTACTTATTACTTTAAGTATTTAAAAAGTATTAAATTTTATATACCTGCTTAAGTAAATAGTTCTGTGTTGTAGTATGAAATACATAAAACCGTGAAAATTATGAAGTTATCTTAAAGTTCAGTATTTATACGGTAAAAATCTCTATACAATTCTGATATTTGAAATGCAATAATTTGTATTGACTAATGGTTAGGACTGACAATCAAGAGTAATCCATATTAAAAAAGCTTGATAACCTAAGCTAATATTGAAAACTTAACTTTTTCTTAAAAAGGAACCAATGACCGTAAGCCTTAGAATAAATTACGCTACTAGAAAAAATAATAATAAGACCTTTAAATCTGTTTGACAGATTTGGGTGCGAATACCTGACTTCATTCCATCAAACAATTTAATTAGCTCAACTCCTGAAGCGAAAGAAAAATCCGAAAGGCTAAATTCCCAAGGGCATATAGTGACAAAACAGGAGTATGGGTAAAAACTTTTAAAGGGATAACTTCCGGCTCAATAGCCGGGAATCCGTTGATTAGTAATGAGCAAAGACATATTCAATTACTAACTTTTTTGGAAATCAAGAAATTAACTTTTCAGGATTACCAAAAAGTAATTGGGTATCTAAGTATAAGAAAAAAATGTGCTATAACTTACCGTCAGACCTGTGACTGGTGGTTCCATCCTTGAAGGAGCTCTGAAGTGGAAAGCAATAAGTCGTTTTTTTGGCCGCAAGGAATATTAATTGCGCTGGTTACCATAACTGGTAGTTTGAGTTTGGGACTGATGATGCTTGTCAAGCCGAATACTTCGGATGCTCAGTCTAAAGAAAGTATAAATGCAAACTACACAGTTGCAAAAGTAGGGACTCAACAACGCCTTGAGGGATTAAAGGCGACAATGCTGACAATTTGGCAGCAGGAAGCAAGCGCCAAGGGCCTTTCTTCCGCGCTACCAACACGGTTTCAAGGAGCAACCATCGCCGAAGCAAAACTCGGACAAGGACAAAAAGTAATTGCACTTACCTTTGATGACGGCCCTTGGCCTCAAACGACTGCACAAGTGTTGGATATACTTAAAAAAAATGATGTCAAGGCAACATTTTTCGTTGTTGGGCAAAATGTCAAGCATTATCCAGACTTAATGAAACAGATAGTTACTGAAGGTCACGCCGTCGGTAATCATACTTGGCATCATTGGTATCATGTCATGAACCCGCAGACAGCGGCTTATGAAATTGACCACACAACAGATGTGATTTATCAAACTACAGGAGTGAAAACAAATCTCTTTCGACCACCAGGCGGAATGATGCACAACGGAGTAGCTGCTTACGCTAAAAATACCAAGTACGGCATCATTATGTGGTCATCCGACTCCATAGATTATTCTCGTCCCAGCGTCCCAAAATTAATCAATAACGTATTCAGACAAGCAAAACCCGGTGGAATAGTGCTGATGCATGACGGTGGTGGCAATCGTTCCCAAACTGTGCAAGCCTTGCCAACTATTATTGACAAATTTCGCAAGCAAGGCTACAGTTTCGTCACGATTCCAGAACTTTTAGAAATGGAAGATAAATATCAAAAGTTAATTGCTAACAAAAATAGCAGTAAAAAGCAACAGTCACAAGTCAACTCTTCTCCTTGAAAGACCCTGAGGCGTAGCTTGTTTTCTCAGGGTACAGCTACGTTCAGGGTCTTGACTTGAGACGAGCTAAACTCTACTCAGTTGCTTTTGCTCACTACTAGCTTCTGGACTATCAGCTTCCGAAGGTGGCACCAATTGGCGGAACTTAGGCAAGAATTCTGACCAGTTTGCCAAAATAGCTTTGGCTTTTGGTGAACCAGTGCGATCGCTATGTGCTCTAATTAATTCTTGCAGTTGTTTTTCTCCATCTGCTGTCACCACCCGCTGAATTTTGACAATTTCTTGGTTGACAAATTCTGGGAAATTGCCTTCTTCATCTAAGAAGTACGCTAAACCACCAGTCATTCCCGCACCGACGTTGCGTCCAACTTTACCGAGAACTACAATCACACCACCAGTCATATACTCGCAGCAGTGGTCGCCTGCGCCCTCAATCACAGCTGTGGCTTTGGAATTACGTACGGCGAACCGCTCTCCAGCTAAACCGTTGGCAAATAACACCCCACCAGTAGCACCATAAAGACAGGTATTGCCAATTATCACATTTTGTGCTGAGTTATAGGCAGCATCAGCTGGGGGCTTGATGATAATTTCACCACCATGCATCCCCTTACCTACGTAGTCATTGGCTTCGCCTTCCAGCTTGAGAATCATTCCAGGGAGGTTAAAGGCGCCAAAACTTTGACCGACACTCCCGTGGAAGTTGAGGTTAATTTGGCCTTCAAAACCGCTATCGCCATACTGAGAAGCGATCGCCCCAGCTAATCTTGCGCCCACTGTCCGATCAGTATTGACTATCTTTAAAGTCTTGGTGACGGTGGATTGATTGGTAATCGCTCCTTGAATTTCCCCATCAGCCAGCAACTGGTCATCCACAACTGGGCCGTTACTATGCACCGCTTCATGCACCAACCAGCTACGATTGTGTTTGCTGTCGGGAAGTTTGAGTAAGCAGTTGAGGTTGAGTGCTGCTGTTTTGGTCAGCTTCACTTCGTGGCGTAATGTCAATAAATCAGCCCGACCTACCACTTCTAACAACGAACGATAACCAAGCCGCGCTAGCAGACTACGTACTTCTTCGGCTACAAAGTAGAAAAAGTTAACTACGTGTTCTGGCATACCAGTAAACCGTTTCCGTAGTTCTTCTTTTTGGGAAGCGACACCCACAGGACAGTTATTGGTATGGCAAATCCGCGCCATGATGCAGCCTTCAGCGATCATGGCAATGGAGCCGAAGCCGAATTCTTCGCCACCCATCAACGCACCTATCACCACATCCCAGCCACTTTTAAGACCGCCATCTACACGTAAAATTACGCGATCGCGCAAACCATTTTCCATCAACACGCGGTGCACTTCGCTTAAACCGAGCTCCCACGGTGAACCTGCGTGCTTAATTGAACTCAACGGAGAGGCTCCCGTACCGCCATCGTGTCCGGAAATCTGGATAATATCAGCGTTAGCTTTGGCTACACCAGCGGCGATCGTCCCGATACCAATTTCTGCTACTAGCTTGACTGATACCTGAGCTTTGGGGTTAATTTGGTGCAGATCAAAAATCAACTGAGCTAAGTCTTCGATGGAATAAATATCGTGGTGGGGAGGAGGTGAAATTAATGTGACACCGGGCTTGGAGCGCCGTAACATGGCAATGTAGGGACTCACCTTTGGCCCTGGTAACTGTCCACCTTCCCCTGGCTTGGCACCTTGAGCAATTTTAATTTCGATTTGTCTGGCGCTGGCGAGGTATCCTGGCGTTACCCCGAAGCGTCCGGATGCAACTTGCTTGATAGCGCTCGAAGCTGTATCACCATTCCGCAGCCCTTTTAAGTGGGGTAGGGTGGGTGAGTACCCGGATGCATCTACATCATCTAAAACGTTGTAGCGTACAGGGTCTTCGCCACCTTCGCCAGAGTTAGATTTACCGCCGATGCGGTTCATGGCGATCGCTAAAGTTTCGTGAGCTTCCCGTGACAACGCACCCAAGGACATCCCACCGGTGCAGAAACGTTGGACAATCTCATGCACTGATTCTACTTGTTCCACAGGAATTGCTGGGCGATCGCTCTGCAAGTCTAGCAAGTCTCTTAGGGCGCTTACTGGTCTAGTTTGCAGATGCTGTTTATACACTTCATAATGGTCATATTGCTTACCATCAACAGCCTTGTGCAGTGCTTTCACCAATTCTGGGCTATTCATGTGGTATTCACCGCTACGACGGTACTGCACGAAGCCCAAGTTTTCTAGTTTCTTGGTGGTCAATTGTGGGAAAGCTTTGTGATGGAAGGAAAGTACCTCTTGGGCTAGTTCGCTGACACTTAATCCACCGATGCGGGAGGTTGTCCCCCTGAATCCCAGCGCTAATAAATCCCCACCAATACCGATAGCTTCAAAGATTTGTGCAGCTTGGTAGCTAGAGAGGAGAGAAATCCCCATTTTCGAGAGAATCTTTAACAAACCTGATTCTACAGCCTTGCGATAATTAGCGATCGCCTGCTCTAAAGTCAGAGTCTTAATTTGTCCCCGCATCATAAACTGTTGTGTTTTCGGGTCAGACCACCAGTCCCGCACCGTATCTAAAGCCATGTAAGGACAAACAGCACCGGCTCCATAACCAATCAAACAAGCAAAATGGTGGGTGCTCCAGCACTGAGCGGTATTCACCACCAGAGACGCTTTCATTCGCAATCCCTCCCGAATCAGGTGATGGTGAACAGCACCCACAGCTAACAAGGGGGGAATATAAGTGTATTCAGCGCTAATTCCGCCACTTGCTGACGGGGAAATTTGATCACTCAAGACCAAAATTTTCGCCCCTGCTCGCACTGATTCTGCAGCTTTCGCTTGTAGAGACTCAACTGCGGCTTGTAACCCTGCTGGCCCTGTAGCAATTTCCAACAGCGTCGATAACTCAGCCGTCGCAAATCCCGACAGTTTAATCGCCGCTAATTCAGCTTCAGTCAATACCGGCGAATCTAGCTTGACTCTCTTGGCGTATTCTGGCTTCACCTCCAACAAATTACCCCTCTCGCCCAGTTCCACTTTCAAAGACATCACCAATTTTTCTCTCAGAGGGTCAATGGGCGGATTTGTCACCTGAGCAAAGCGTTGTTTGAAATAGTCATACAACAAGTGGGGTTTTTCCGACAACACCGCCAGGGGAATATCATCACCCATACAGAAGGTCGGTTCTGCACCTTGCAAAGCCATGGGCTGAATCACCATTTCCACATCTTCTGTGTTGTAGCCAAAAGCAATTTGATTTTGCAGCAGGGTTTGTCTATCAATCTGTTCTTTGTCATCGGTTAAATGTCCGACGCCGTTTCCATTAAGAGACGACCCATAATTACTAACCAACGACTTTAATTCTTGGCGATGTTGTCGCAACCATTCGCCATAGGGATGCTGTTTCGCAACACGCTCCTTAATTTCCCAATTCTTCAGCACTTCTTGGGTTTGTAAATCCACAGCAATCATTTGTCCAGGGCCAAGTCTACCTTTTTCCATAATCTCGGACTCTGGGAAATCGACTACACCTGCTTCTGAAGCCACAACGATGTAATCATCTCTAGTAATCACATAACGAGCCGGTCTTAAGCCGTTGCGGTCTAGAGTTGCGCCTACTTTTTGTCCATCGCTAAATACCAATAGCGCCGGGCCATCCCAAGCCTCTTGCAGACCGCTGTAATATTCATAAAAATCGACAATTTCCGGATGTTCGTTGAGAGAGGGCTGATTTTGGTAAGCTTCAGGTACCAGCATCATCAAAGCTTCCAAGGGGCTACGTCCAGAACGCACCAATAACTCGAAGACGTTATCTAAGGTGGCTGAGTCGCTATTATCGATGTGTACTAAGGGTTTGAGTTCATCGATGCGACCTTCCCATATCGGATGTTCTAAACTGGCTTCTCGCGCCATCATCCAATTGATATTCCCCAAGAGCGTATTGATTTCACCGTTGTGACCCAACAACCGCATCGGTTGCGCCAAGGGCCATTTGGGCATAGTGTTCGTACTAAAGCGGCGGTGATAAACAGCAAATGCGCTTTTATAGGCTGGATTTTGTAAGTCTTGATAAAACTCTCCCAAGACAGCCGAACGCACCATACCCTTGTAAACAATTGTCCGACTCGACAAAGAGCAGACATAAAATTCTTCGGAAATGTTTTTTGCTGCTTTCACAATCCGACGGCTGGTGATGTAGAGTTCCCGTTCCAATTCATCACCGCTTTTGTCACCAGCAGCTAGAAAGACTTGCTCAATTTGGGGTTGATTTTCTCTAGCTTGAACACCTAATAAATCTGGCTGCACTGGTACTACTCGCCAGCCTAGTACAGTCAATTTTTCCTCAGCAGCAATTTCCTCAACTGCAGCTCGTGATTGCTGCGCGGCTTCCGGGTCTTGGGGTAAAAATATCATCCCCACAGCCACATTACCTGCTAACTCAAACAATTTGCCTACAGTTACTTCTTGTTGAAACAATTCCCAAGGTATGGCTGTCAATATCCCAGCGCCATCACCAGAGTCTTGGTCGGCGCTACAACCACCCCGGTGTTCTAAGCAAGTCAAAGCTGGTAGAGCTTTGGTAATAATTTCATGACTAGCTCGATTCTGGCGATGGGCTATAAAACCTACACCACAAGCATCCCGTTCTTCGACTAACCACTTTTGCCCTTGATAGATGTCTTTTATTTCCGCATCTGACAATATAACTTTTTGGTCTTGATTCATCGCTTGATTATTCATACCCTGTTCCTGAAATTTTGAGTTGCGAATGTTGCTGCTATTGGTGAGGAAAATTTTTTAACTGTAGCAAGGGCGAAGTTATAACATTTGGGATTTTAGATTGTGAAAGAGTTATCGGTAATCTTTGTTAGCTTTCCATCTGTCGCCTTCATTTTTCCAAAAGGTATAAATTATGGAATCATTGAAAATTTAGGGAAAAAAAATTTTAACTTCGGTTTTACTTTTTGGTTTAGCCGTGTTAAAATTTCTGCGTTATTTTTTTGTGTTTATTCTGTGTTAGACAAATTACTTTTGCTCTAATAGTCTTTTCACTATTACTTATACTTAGTAAAGCTAAGTGTTTCCCACTTCTTTTTGTCCAGATAGCTGTCTGTTTGCTAGATAAAACCAGTTATGGTTAACCTTTGACAAAACTTAATCTGAACCTTCACTAATTTTAGTGCCTAAACTGTCCTGATTTAGTAACAAAATCAGCCTAGTACACTATACGCCCATTTGCAATTCCTAGATATTTCTGTTGTCGTCTAGATTTTTACTATTTATTGTGTTGCCACTTGTGTTATTACTAGCTAGACCTCACTTGAGTAGCAACATGAGCACACAACGGTGAGGAGAGTATGTTTTCAGCCAGGGTTTGATACCAAGATTAGGGACATGGTTAACTGGGCAATTGTGCTAGTTTCAACACTTAGTTACAGTGACTACAGTCAGAAAACGCCTGTTGGTTTTTAAAAGATATAGAGAGCCAATTCATACATTATCACCTTTGCGGAAAACTTATATCATCGTTTTGGGAAATTTTTGCATAATTGGTTAATTTACATCTAGAGTGATAGCTTTCAAAAGTACATAGCAAATGAAGGTGAAAATGCCGAATTGTTGCCGACAAAAACACTACAGTGCGATCGCTGTGATTGGTCGTGGCAGACTCTTTCTCACCACTGTGTCGCCAATACTTTCAATAGCATTATGCTTATATATTACCAAAGCTACCAGTGCTCAACAGATTTCCCCGACTGCGACGCCAACACCAACACCAACTGCTGTCCCAGGGGCGTTGTTTGCAGGTAATCAAATTGCCCTTAATGGTCGCACATTACCAGCGGCTTGGTTGCAAAAGCCGGGAAATAACACTCAGCTAACAACCTATCTGAGTGATGCTGTCCTCAGACAATTAATTGGCGTGGACTTGCTCAACAGCAGTAACCCAGCCAGCCAACCGATAGATTGGTTTTCGTCAGCCACCAAGCCAGTTGTGTTATCGGCTCAGTTGACCAGAGGATATCGCTATCTAGATATTACTAATTTTTCCCAAACAGCAGGGTGGCAAATCCAAGCTAATGGCAACATACTCGTAATTTCCACTCCCCAAACCCAGGTGCAGGATATCGTTGAGGGTAAACAACCCTTTGGCGATCGCCTAATTGTCAATCTAGATCGTCCCACTCCTTGGCAAGTTATCCAAGAATTACCCGCCAAAAGACCCCCCGATCCCGATACTGTCACCCCCAAAGTCTCCACACTACCCAGCAGAGAATGGAAAATCACCATAGATGGTATAGCTGATCCTACCCTTGTCAGGCGCTATACTCCCGTACCACCAGTATCTTTACCCACACCCACACCTAATCTGCTCAAACAATTACCAGGAATTACCTCCGCAGAACCACTAATTAAACAAGTGGAGGTAGTTAAAAATCAAACAATTATTCGTTTAAACGTTCCTTTTGGTCTAGCCCCCCGCATCAGTACTCTACCAAACCCTAACCGTCTGCTGATCGATATCCGACCAGACGCACTTTTAGAGCGGGATATTACCTGGGCACCCGGTTTACGGTGGCGACAGCAGTTTGTTAATTTAGGCACACAACGCTTTCCCATCGTTTGGCTAGAAATTAATCCTCAAAGCGTCGGGTTAAGCATCAAGCCAATTTTAAGTAACCCTAACGCTGCATCTGGAACAGCACCATTAATTCAAACAGCCCAAAGGTATTTAGCAGTAGCAGCAATTAACGCTGGTTATTTCAACCGCAACAATCGCTTACCTCTAGGTGCAATCCGTCAAAACAGTCGATGGTTGTCAGGCCCTATTCTCAACAGAGGAGCGATCGCTTGGAATGATTCTGGGCAATTTTACTTAAATCGTCTCACCCTCGAAGAAACTCTGATTACACCAAATAAAACACGATTACCCATTCTATTTCTCAATAGTGGCTACGTGCAAAGTGGTATTTCCCGCTATACCCCAACTTGGGGACAAACTTACACACCCTTGACAGACAACGAAATCATCCTCGTCGTCCAAAAAGACCTAGTAACCAATCAGCTAGCGGGTGGTAAAGCTGGACAAACCAACCTTCCCATTCCCGTAGATGGCTATTTATTAACTTTGCGGGGTAATGCTGGTAATGTGGCAACACAGTTACCGATTGGTTCAGCCATCAGCATTACTAGCAGCACTGTTCCCCCAGACTTTAGCCGCTATTCCCACATCGTCGCCGCCGGGCCATTGTTAGTCAAAAATCGCCAAGTTGTCCTTGACGCCAAAGGTGAAAAATTCAGTGATGCTTTTATTGCGGAAAAAGCCATCCGCAGCGGCATTTGCACCGCCGACACAGGCAAATTAATCATTGCTGCTGTGCATAATCGCGCTGGCGGCCCCGGCCCCACTTTGGCAGAACACGCCCAACTAATGCAGCTTCTGGGGTGCGTTGATGCCCTCAATTTAGATGGCGGTAGTTCCACTAGTCTTTACTTAGGAGGACAACTACTCGACCGTTCCCCAAATACTGCAGCCCGCGTCCACAACGGCATTGGTATTTTTTTACAACAGCGATGAGGGCATGGGGCATTTCCATGCAAGGATTTTTGGACTGAAGTTAGTGCAGCGGTAGCAAGGTAAAAGCGTCTTTTAGATTGGGTTTCGATCTAACATCCCTCTGGAAAAGTTAGACAGGACAGTACAGGCGATCACCTACTTTTCTCCAAATCTCAAATTCCTACTCTCTCCTTAACCCTTAGCCCCTTTTTAAAGAAAACAACAAGACACAATTTTTCTTGATGAAGAATTGGTATAACTGCAGAATTTTTAGTAAGTTTTTTTACACCTACAGTGACAATTTTGCTATGTTTGGCGAAGCCGTAAGAAATTGCTGATTTTTACGGTTGCAACATTACGTCAAAATTTTCCATCAATGGTTAAGAGTACAGACGGTTTGTTATATCTTTAAATGAGGTAATTATGGCTCAACATCAAGAAACTACACTAACTAGCACTCTGCCCCTACCTCCTACCGTCACCCCCAGAGGCGTTGCTGCGACTGAGTTACGTCCTTGGGGTTCTTTCACAGTTTTGGAAGAAGGGCGTGGATACAAAATTAAGCGCATCGAAGTTAAACCCGGACATCGCCTCAGCTTACAAATGCACCATCACCGCAGCGAACACTGGATCGTAGTCTCTGGTACGGCTAGGGTGGTTTGTGGCGAAAAAGAGGTCTTGTTGAGCAACAATCAATCAACTTATGTACCCCAATGTACAACCCATCGTTTAGAGAATCCTGGTGTGATTCCCTTGGTGTTGATTGAAGTGCAAAATGGAGAATACTTAGGAGAAGATGATATTGTTCGCTACCAAGATGATTACGCACGTGCAGCAGATAAAACCTGTTAAGTTATTGCCTTAAAATCCCTGTTTTCAATTTTGGCGCAACCCCATCTGTAATATTAGAGATGGGGTTTTTAATTTGCATTTTCAAAATTTTATGATTCATTTGAGTCCAGCCGCTACCAGTGAAATTGGGCGATTGAAGTCAAAGCACCCACAAAATGTCTTGTTTCGATTGGCAATTAAGCCCGGCGGTTGTTCCGGGTGGATTTATGAAATGTCTTTTGACCAGAGTATACAGTCAAGCGATCGCCTTTTCGACTTGAGCGGTATTCAATTAGTCATCGATGCCGAAAGTTCCATTCACATCAACGGATTGTCAGTCGATTATTCTGAAGACCTAATGGGTGGCGCTTTTCGCTTCGATAACCCCCAAGCGATCGCCACCTGTGGCTGTGGTAATTCTTTTGCGATGAATCAAGGGATTAGGGAACAGGGATTAGGGAACAGGGATTAGAGAAACAAGCGAGAAATACCCATCTCCCCATCTCCCCATCCCCCCATCGCCATTTTCCAAATTTAGTAATTGACACAAAATCAAGAAAAAAGATATAATTAGGATTTGTTAAAACTTAGATCCTAAGCAGCTTCACGCGCTGTAACTCATGCCAACAATACAGCAGCTCATACGTAATGAACGCGAAAAAGCGCGTCAAAAAACCAAGTCCCCAGCTCTGAAGCAATGTCCCCAGCGTCGGGGAGTTTGTACCAGAGTATACACGACTACACCTAAAAAGCCTAACTCAGCCCTACGCAAAGTAGCAAGAGTCCGACTCACTTCTGGTTTTGAAGTCACAGCTTACATTCCCGGAATTGGTCACAATTTGCAAGAACACTCGGTAGTGATGATTCGTGGCGGTCGGGTAAAGGACTTACCAGGCGTGAGATACCACATCATTCGTGGCACCTTAGATACAGCCGGAGTCAAAGACCGCAAGCAAGGTCGCTCCAAATATGGAACTAAGCGCCCCAAAGCAGCGAAAAAATAGGAATTAGGCGATTAATCGTCATTGTGCTTCGATTAATCGTCTCTCCTAATCACTCACCAAAAAACCTGACAACAAACGGTGTTCGCCGCCAAACAGCATTAATCCAAGGTTCTTGTGCCTGTTTTCACGAAACCAGCCACACCTGACACTGAGCGAGCAAGTGTAGGTTATCGCTAAAAATCTTGTCAGCGACAGCCACATTTTAATCTCAAGATTAAAGTTTATAATGTTGTCGCCTCTCATTTCTAGTTGCGAGTAGCAAGTCAATAGGTTAGCGACGCTGCAACTCTAAGAAAAGCAAAATTTGAGTGAATCTGAGTAGCGGTGAGACAGCGCTACAAAGAAAAGTCATCAAGAGGTTTTCCCGAATTAGGTGACTGCGAACTCTAAACAAGAACTTGATTGCCGAGCGTCCCGAAAGTAAGAGTACCTAAAGGACTGCCAACGCTTTTAGCTTCCACTGTCTGATAGCATATAATTTCGTTGCCAAATCCGAAATCTAAGGTTGAAGTATGTCTCGTCGTGGTGTTATTCAAAAGCGCCCAGTTCCGTCTGACTCGGTGTATAACAGTCGTCTTGTGAGCATGATCATCAGACGGATCATGCAGCACGGCAAAAAGTCCCTGGCGGCACGTATTGTCTATGACGCATTAAAAACTATTGAAGAACGCACTGGTAGCGGTGCATTGGAAGTTTTTGAAAGAGCGGTGCGGAATGCAACGCCTCTAGTAGAAGTAAAAGCCCGGCGAGTAGGCGGGGCGACTTACCAAGTACCAATGGAAGTGCGTTCCGACAGAGGTACTACCCTAGCCCTGCGTTGGCTGGTACAATTTTCCAGGTCTAGACCAGGACGGACAATGGCCGGTAAATTGGCCAATGAGTTAATGGATGCTGCTAACGAAACTGGGAATGCGATTCGCAAACGCGAGGAAACGCACCGGATGGCGGAAGCAAACAAAGCCTTTGCTCACTATCGTTACTAGGTAGAGAAGCGGTATATCGCCCACTGAAAATCGGCACATCGCAAATTTACAAAAAAACAGACGGTTTTCCGTAAAAGTATAGAATCTTAACAAAGAGTAATATACAAGATATCATGAGGCAAAAACCATAGGAGGCTACTGTGGCACGTACGATCCCGCTAGAGAAAGTACGCAACATCGGCATTGCGGCGCATATAGATGCGGGCAAGACAACAACAACAGAGAGAATATTATTTTACTCTGGGATAATTCATAAAATTGGCGAAGTTCATGAAGGAACTGCCGTCACAGACTGGATGGATCAAGAGCGGGAGCGGGGAATCACCATTACCGCCGCTGCGATATCTACCAGCTGGAAAGATCATCAAATTAACATTATCGATACTCCTGGTCACGTAGACTTCACAATCGAAGTCGAACGGTCTATGCGGGTGTTGGATGGAGTCATCGCCGTGTTTTGTTCTGTGGGTGGCGTGCAACCACAATCCGAGACAGTGTGGCGACAAGCAGACCGCTACAAAGTCCCTCGGATAGCCTTTGTTAACAAGATGGATCGCACAGGAGCGAACTTCTATAAAGTCCACGAGCAAATGCGAGATCGCTTGCGGGCTAACGCCATTGCCATTCAATTACCCATTGGTAGTGAAAATGAATTCCAAGGAATCGTTGATCTAGTACGTAACCGCGCATACATCTACACCAACGACCAGGGAACCGATATCCAAGAAACTGACATCCCTGCAGAACTGCAAGCCCAAGTAGAAGAATACCGCATCAAGCTAGTAGAAGCGGTGTCAGAAACAGACGACGCCCTGATGACTAAGTACTTCGAGGGCGAAGAACTTACAGAAGAGGAAATCGCTGTTGCCCTGCGTAAAGGTACAATTGCTGGCACAATCGTACCCGTACTTTGTGGCTCGGCATTTAAAAACAAAGGCGTACAGTTAATGCTGGATGCCGTTGTTGATTACCTACCAGCACCAAGTGAAGTACCCCCAATTCAAGGCATACTGCCTAATGGCGATACTGTTGAGCGGCAGGCTGATGATAATGAACCCCTAGCAGCTCTAGCATTCAAGATTATGGCTGACCCCTATGGTCGCCTGACATTTGTTCGCGTTTATTCTGGTGTGTTGAAAAAGGGCAGCTACGTCCTCAACGCCACCAAGAACAAAAAAGAGCGGATTTCTCGGTTAGTACTGATGAAGGCAGACGATCGTCAAGATGTCGATGAACTGCGCGCGGGCGATTTGGGAGCAGCCCTGGGATTGAAAGATACGTTGACAGGTGACACCATCTGTGATGATGGCTCACCAGTGATTCTGGAATCTCTGTTTATTCCTGAGCCTGTGATCTCGGTAGCGGTTGAACCCAAAACCAAGAACGACATGGATAAATTATCCAAGGCTCTGCAATCTCTCTCAGAAGAAGACCCTACCTTCCGCGTCAACGTTGACCCAGAAACTAACCAAACTGTAATTGCAGGGATGGGAGAACTCCACCTGGAAATTCTGGTGGACCGGATGTTACGCGAATTCAAAGTAGAAGCGAACGTGGGTGCGCCGCAAGTAGCTTACCGCGAAACAATTCGCAAAACAGTCACCAACGTAGAAGGTAAGTTCATCCGTCAAAGTGGTGGTAAAGGTCAATACGGTCACGTTGTGATCAATTTGGAACCAGGAGAACCCGGTACTGGCTTTGAATTCGTCTCCAAAATTGTCGGCGGTGTAGTACCTAAAGAGTACGTAGGCCCCGCAGAGCAAGGGATGAAAGAAAGCTGTGAATCTGGTATTTTAGCTGGATATCCACTGATTGATGTGAAAGCAACGCTAGTTCACGGTTCTTACCATGACGTGGACTCTTCAGAAATGGCTTTCAAAATCGCCGGCTCAATGGCAATGAAAGAAGCTGTGCTCAAAGCTTCACCAGTACTATTAGAGCCTATGATGAAAGTTGAAGTGGAAGTTCCTGAAGACTTTATCGGGAACGTCATTGGCGACCTCATTGCCCGTCGGGGGCAGATTGAAAACCAAAGCACTGAACAGGGACTCGCTAAAGTGGCATCAAAAGTTCCACTGGCGACCATGTTCGGCTACGCCACTGATATCCGCTCTAAGACCCAAGGTCGGGGTATCTTTACGATGGAGTTCAGCCACTACGAAGAGGTGCCCAAGAGCGTAGCTGAAACTATCATTGCAAAAAGCAAAGGGAACGCTTAATTAGATAAAGGAAATGAGGATTCATGGCACGCGCAAAGTTTGAAAGGAATAAACCCCATATCAATATAGGTACAGTTGGCCACGTTGACCACGGTAAAACTACCTTGACAGCAGCCATCACTATGACATTGGCGGCTCTCGGTCAGGCTGTAGCTAAAGGCTACGATCAAATCGATAACGCACCAGAAGAAAAAGCGCGGGGTATCACCATTAACACCGCTCACGTGGAATATGAAACCACGAATCGGCACTATGCTCACGTAGATTGTCCAGGCCACGCTGACTATGTGAAGAACATGATCACTGGTGCGGCGCAAATGGACGGCGGTATCCTAGTAGTGGCGGCTACTGATGGCCCCATGCCCCAAACCCGCGAACACATCCTGTTGGCAAAACAGGTGGGTGTTCCTAGCTTGGTGGTTTTCTTGAACAAAGAAGACTTGATGGACGACCCAGAATTGTTAGAACTAGTAGAGCTAGAACTCAGAGAACTGCTCTCTAGTTACGATTTCCCTGGCGACGATATTCCCATTGTCAAAGGATCAGGTCTACAGGCGCTCGAAGCCATGACCAAGAATCCCAAGACTCAAAGAGGGGAAAATGAATGGGTGGATAAAATCTACGAACTGATGGATGCTGTAGATTCCTATATCCCCACTCCAGAGCGGGATGTAGATAAACCCTTCCTCATGGCTGTAGAAGACGTGTTCTCAATCACAGGTCGTGGTACAGTCGCTACCGGACGGATTGAACGGGGTAAAGTTAAAGTCGGTGATAACGTGGAATTGGTGGGTATTAAAGATACCCGCAACACCACCGTCACCGGGATCGAGATGTTTAAGAAGAGTCTCGAAGAAGGTCTAGCTGGAGATAACGCGGGTGTGCTACTCCGGGGTATCCAGAAAGCTGATATTGAAAGAGGTATGGTAATCGCCAAACCTGGTTCAATCAAGCCTCACCTAGAGTTTGAAGGTGAAGTATACGTGTTGACGGAAAAAGAAGGTGGTCGGAAAACACCATTTTTTGCTGGCTACCGCCCTCAGTTCTACGTACGGACAACTGATGTAACCGGTACTATCAAAGCTTTCACCGCTGATGATGGCGCTACAGTGGAAATGGTGATGCCAGGCGATCGCATCAAAGTCACTGTGGAATTGATCAACGCGATCGCTATTGAACAAGGAATGCGTTTCGCTATCCGCGAAGGTGGTCGGACAATCGGCGCTGGCGTCGTTTCCAAAATCATCAAATAGCACCTTTTTAACCTAATAACCAAGGAGCAGAGGCGGTGAAAAAATGCGTCTCTGCTCCTTTCTCTTCCCTAAATTCCCTATTCCCCACTCCTCATTAATCAGAACCAGGAAAATTAAAGATGGCTACTCTACAGCAGCAGAAAATTAGAATTCGCTTACAGGCCTTTGACCGTCGTCTACTAGATACATCTTGCGAGAAGATCGTAGACACAGCTAACCGCACTAACGCCACAGCCATAGGCCCGATTCCTTTACCCACGAAACGTAAAATATATTGCGTGCTGCGGTCTCCTCACGTAGATAAAGATTCCCGCGAACACTTTGAAACCCGCACCCACCGCCGGATTATCGACATCTATCAGCCATCTTCCAAAACTATCGATGCTTTGATGAAACTGGATTTACCATCAGGTGTAGATATCGAAGTCAAATTATAGTGATTCCAGAGTCATTGGTGACTGACCATAGTCCCAATGACCAATCAAATTAAACAGTATAAACATTGACATAGCCTCAAAGAAATTTATCTTGAGGTCTTTTATTACCTGCAAAACATGATGGTAGAATGTAGACAAAGTACGGGAAAAGCACAGAAGAATAAATTTTAAAGATTAAATTTATACTAAGGTAACAATGGCATCCTCTTCTAAAATTGCAGTCCGTGAACTACCTCTGTTCCCGTTACCTGAAGTAGTTCTGTTTCCTACCAGACCATTACCTCTACATATCTTTGAATTTCGCTACCGAATCATGATGAACACGATTTTGGAAAGCGATCGCAGGTTCGGAGTGTTGATGGTAGATCCAAGCAAAAATGCGATCGCCAATGTTGGTTGTTGTGCAGAAATTATTCATTATCAAAGGCTGCCTGATGACCGCATCAAAATGTTAACTTTAGGACAGCAAAGATTTCGCGTTTTAGAATATGTCCGTGAAAAGCCCTATCGTGTCGGTCTAGTAGAGTGGATTGAAGACCAGCCACCCTCTAAAGATTTACGTCCTCTAGCAATAGAAGTAGAACAACTGCTGCGGGATGTTGTACGTCTCTCAGCGAAGTTAACTGAACAAAACATTGAACTACCAGAAGATTTACCAGATTTGCCAACAGAATTATCATACTGGGTGGCTAGTAATCTTTATAACGTAGCGGCAGAACAACAGACATTATTAGAAATGCGAGACACGGTGGCTCGTCTGGAACGAGAATCAGAAATTTTGACTTCTACTCGCAATCATTTAGCAGCGCGTACAGTTCTCAAAGACACCTTCAATTAGAATTAATGATTGGTCATTGGTTATTCATGAATAACCAATGACCAATCATTAATTATTCAAGAGTCCCTATTGGCAAGATACCATAACTGCCAAAGATTTTTAAAATTTCTGTATGTGGAGCCAACTGCGCCAAAGCATATTCTATTCGGGAATCCGTAGCGTCAGCTTCTAAGTCCAGAAAGAATAAGTATTCGCCAAGCGAGCGCTTAGTTGGACGAGATTCAATCCGACTGAGATTGATTCCCAACTGAGCAAATATTTGCAATGGTTTGACCAGTGCTCCGGGTATATTAGCGGGTACGCTAAAAGCTATTGAGGTGTGACTATTATTGCTCAATAATTTGTAGTTTACAGTCTCTGCTTGGGTGTGACTCACCACCCAAAACCGAGTACAGTTCTCGGGATAATCATTAATACCGCTAGCTAGTATGGGCAAATTATAAAGTTGAGCAGCTCTGCTAGAAGCGATCGCCGCCATCGTCAAATCCGATTCTAGTCGCTCTAGTGCTTCTGTTGTAGAATTGCAAGGAATCAATTGCACAGTGGGGAGAAATAGCCCCAACCATCCTTGACATTGAGCCAAAGCTTGAGGATGAGAATAAACGGTTTTAATTTCATCTAAACTAGAGGCACGGGAGATCAGCGTATGAGTAATCGGCATGATTAAAGCCAGCGTGATTCGCAAACTGTCTAGCTGCCACAGTGTATCCATTGTCATTGTTACACTACCTTCGACAGAATTTTCTACAGGGACGACAGCTAACTGGACATCTCCTTGAGCAACGGCTTGGAGTGATTGAGCAATGCTTGGATAAGGAAATAATCTCCCTTTAATTTCAGTATTTTTACTAAGCCAGTTTGCATAAAATATACTTGCTTGTTCAGCGTAAGTTCCGGGTGGCCCTAAATGTGCGATCGCTATGGTCATGATTTCAACCTTTAGTGATAAGTTTAATTTGATAGATTGATAAAAAGCATATTATTGGCCTTATGTCAATCTTTAATTAATAATCTAAATTCCTCTGACTAAAGATAGTAAATCATCAAATTATCTAAGTTTTTAGCTAACAAGCCACGATAATTTTTATAATCAGTGGGGTTTAAGCTTTAATACTATTAAATCCAAAGTGTTAAAAAATATTAAAATTAAGTAACACACATTTTAATCCGCTCATGGCTACCCGGTTTACTGCCTCGCAATCGGTTGAAATCGCTGTTCCAGAGCAGCCTATTCCTATTCAACACTACTTGCGACAACCCCAACGTTTAGTAAACGCTTTGGTTGACACCAGCCGCATTCAGCCCCTTTCTGAGGAAGTATTTCGGTTAAAAATGCGTCCTCTGACTTTTATGTCGTTGAGTATTCAACCTACCGTAGACATGAGAGTATGGGCAGAAGCAAATGGCACGATTTATTTACGTTCAGTCGGTTGCGAAATATTGGGTTTTGAGTATATCAACCAACGTTTTGCTTTAGATTTAAAAGGGCATTTATCTCCTTATCAGTTGAGTGCTGGAACTCGCCTGCAAGGAAGAGCCGATTTACAAGTCCAAGTCGAGCTACCACTGCCTTTGATCTTCACTCCCAAACCAATTTTAGAAGCCACTGGCAATAGCTTACTCAAAAGTGTTTTGTTGACAGTGAAGCAACGATTACTACATCAACTTTTAGCCGATTATCGCTACTGGGTGATATCGCAAACGCAGGAAAGCTCCCACAGGGAGGGCGGTACAGAATTACCAATCCTCAATCTAGAATAACTTGGCGTTGCTGATTAAATGTATCAGAACTGATATGGAGATATAAAACTTGTGTCTCCATGATCAAATTCATACTAGGATTCAGCAACACCAATAATTTTTACTTACTTGTAACTCTGCACTGAATTTGGCAAGGACGAAAGGACTGACGATGCAAAGGCGAGGGGCCGTATTGTTGCAAAGCTAGCAAATGCTGAGGGCTACCATAACCTTTGTTGCGCTCTAGTGCGTACATGGGATACTTGGATGCTAGACGCAACACCAAATCATCACGCCAAACTTTAGCCACAATACTAGCAGCAGCGATGGTAAGCGATCGCTCATCTCCCTTAACTATTGTTTGTTGCGGCAGTGGTAAGTCCTTGACGAACTGATTGCCATCAATCAAGCATATCGCAGGCTGTACTCTCAGCTTAAGTACAGCCCGCTTCATCGCTAACAATGTTGCCTGCAAAATGTTTATCTGGTCAATTTCCGCAGTAGAAGCGTATCCTATTTTCCAATCGATTGCTAGAGTACAGATTTGCTGGGCTAGGTGAGTTCTACGAAAGCTAGACAGCTTTTTACTATCCTTAATTTCAGCTGCTATCAGTTTTGGCCAAGCATCATCTGGTAGTATCACTGCTGCCGCTACTACGGGGCCAAATAGAGCACCTCGCCCTACTTCATCCACACCAGCCATACCAGAAATACCTGATAAAACCGATAACTCCAGCCAACTGGACTCGCTAATAAGTAAATTTGACCAAATTGCCTCAGTCTGCTTTGTCCTTGCCATAAAAACAGTTAACTTTCCTCAGCAGTACCATCCGCCGCAGAAGAACGACGGCGACGGCGACGGCTAGCAGCGGTAGCGCTATTTACTTCATGTTCATCTGCAATTGATGCCAGATCCGATAATTCTACAATTGGTTCGGGTATAGATTTCGGTTCCGGTTCAACTTTTAATATGGGTGTCTTCACTGCAACAACTTCGTTGCTAGTTTTTTCCAAAACAGGTGCGTCTGTAATCGATTCACTGGGCGCTGCTGGGGTTTGTCCTGGCTGAACAATATTAACGATCACAGATTTGGGATTTTTCACTTCCCGATCTAACTTAACCAAAGGAGAGATTCCCATCAGAGCAAATATATCCTGTTCTGGCAGCGTCATTTCTACAGTGCGTATTTCCGGTGGCTCTACTACTGGTTTGACTGGCTCTACCTTGGTAATTTTAGTCCGCTCTCCTCTGTCCGTCCAAGTAGGTTTACCAATATTAGGTGCAGGTATCTCTGGTGCGGCGACTAAATCGTTGTCTCCATCCAAGTCTAAATCTGGTTCGTTCACAAAAACTTGCGGATGGGGAGTCACTCTTGATTCATCTTTGCCGTTGACTCCATTTATACCAATACGACTGCGACGGGTGCGGGTGCGGCGCTTGTTGTCGCCTATTTCTTGATAGCTGGGATGATTGACAAGATTCAATGCACCATTATCAGCTTCGGTGTCGAAAGCTTCACTAAATGGATCATAAGCTTCTCGTGGTTCTGGAATGCGAGCAGTAACTGGTAAACGCGGTTCTCTATGGGGTGGAGAGACAAAACGGTCTGGTATTTCTGGGGGTGTTGGTAATCGGCTTTCGTTTTCTCCAGGCAATCGTACAGTATGCCCTAAACCACCGCAAGTCGGGCAAGTTTCGCCAAATAATTCGTAAATATTTTGACCTTGGCGCTTGCGGGTAAGTTCTACTAGACCCAGTTCGGTGAGTTGAGCAATTTGCGGACGAGCTTTGTCTGCTTTCAGGGCTTTATTAAAATGTTCTAAGACTTGTAGCTGGTCACGTCTTGATTCCATATCAATAAAATCAACGACAATTACCCCAGCAATGTTCCGCAGACGTAACTGGCGCGCAATTTCTGTAGCCGCTTCACAGTTTGTCCACAACACCGTTTCTCTGGCGGTTGCTGATCGCGTGAAGGAACCAGAGTTGACATCAATTACAGTTAATGCTTCTGTCGGTTCAATGATGATATATCCGCCAGAAGGCAAATCTACTCTTGGTTTGAGAGCTTCACGAATAGCGGCATTGATCCGGAAGTATTCTAAAATTGGTGAGCGATCGCGGTGATGATCAATCAACAATCCCTGCGGTGTCTGACCCCCACTCCAATTCTGCAAATATTGCTTAACTCGCTTTAAACCAGTGCTGGAATCAACCACAATTCGGTTCACATCCGCACCGTACATATCCCGCAACACTCGCTGGATAAAGTCATCATCCCGGTTAAGTAACGCTGGTGCGCGTGTAGAGTGAGCTTCTTGTTGAATCGCTTCCCATTGCTTTTGTAGTACTTCTAAGTCTTCAATAATCGCCTCTTCTGGCTTACCTTCTGCTTCGGTACGCACCAGTAAACCCATCCCTGCAGGTTTGATTAAAATCGCCAGTGCTCGCAAGCGATTGCGCTCACTTTCACTTTTAATCCGCCGTGACAAGTTTACACCCCTGCCGTAGGGCATGAGCACCACATAACGCCCAGGTAAAGTAATATTACCTGTCAGTCTTGGGCCTTTGGTTCCCGTTGGCTCTTTCATCACCTGCACCAACACTTTTTGTTGCGGTGCTAAAAGTTCTGTGATGGCTGCAGCCGTGCGCTTGAGCTTTAATGGCCCCAAGTCGGTTACATGAATAAACCCATTGCGCTCTGGATCACCAATGTTAACAAAAGCCGCATCTATCCCAGGTAGTACATTTTCTACTACTCCTAAGTAAATATCACCAATTTGGTGATGGCCTGTAGCTACTACGAGTTCTTGTATTTGATCTTCCGAAAAGACTGCAGCAATTTGATGCTGTTCCGCGATAATAATTTGTTTTGGCATTCAATTCCCTCAAAAATTGGCAGCACCAACGGGGATTAGGAGCTTTGTTATACCTCTCGCCCCTACTGAGCCACGAATAGGCGCTGCTGGTAATCAAAAATACGAATCTAGGCTCGAAGTTAAAAACCTATTAACGCTGATGAAAGCGTTTACACGGCTAATTATTCCAAAACGGCTGCATATTGTTTAAGCAATTCAATCAACCGTCTGTAGTTGATTTTTGCTGCTATGCCTTTTCCATCTGGGGATTAGACAGTTAGCAGTTGTTTAAAAAGCATAAAGTTAGAGAAGCCGATGGAGGCTGCTGTTAGTTGCTGATTCACAGTTCTAGCTGTAGAAAGAGTGTGTTCTTGAGTTTGCCTGCTGTTTGTCCGGGATAAAATCCGAGAATTTGCACTCTAATATCTTGCTTTTGCTCCCTGAGTACCAGGGTAGTGAACCAGTTGATTCAATGCAGCGCCAGAAAATTTCTCTTCACCCCATTCTAACGCAACCTTGCTAAAAATCAATTCTTATCATGTGCCACATGAGGACAACTACTAGCAAGTTGCCTTTTAGGGATTATATCCCCAACAATAGCCGATTGCGGTGAATGTGCAAGAGATGAAATTCTGCACTTGCCACTGTTTTTAGCATAAACAGGATTTGTTCAGGACGCAAGAGTACGCCGTCAAGACGAGAGCTACCCAGATAACGCACAACCGCTGTAGACTCGGTTTGAGTGTTATTGGCGGTGATTAATTCTAACTCAAACAAGCGATCGCGCAGATTTATCAATTGGCGTTTACCTGACTTAGTAATTTGCTCCCAAAATATTTCCTCTCTAGCTGTAATTGCATCAATCCAGTCTGGCCATTGTGCAGGCGTAGTCTCCCCAGTTACTGCCACAGTAATTAAATACTCTGCGGCTGTCATCACTTGATTAGCGGCTGGATCTTTTAAATCCAGTTGCACCACGTTATATATGGGTATGTCTGTGGGTAACTCCCGCGCCAGATATTCGCGGAAATTTTCCACATCCACAGACTGAGTTAATTCAAAATCGACAATTTCACCACTGCTAGTAGCTCCCAAAGCCAAGGCGCTAGCAACGACAATCCGAGGATTGGGATGAAAACCGCCAGTGAAAGCAATTGGTAAACTAGCTCGCCGCATGACTCGATCAAACAAGCGCATCAAATCCAAGTGACTCACCAAAGCCATATCGCCTTGCTTACCAAACCACACACGCAACCGTTGAACTTTAGCGGTGTTGGGGACAAACTCACCCGCGAATTGCGGCACAGCAGGTGCTGGGATGACGACATTGTGTCCGAAATCTGGCCCGCAGACACCACAGTGGGAACAACTCTCAAACGAGCAATCTGGGACTGTGGCTGCTTCTATGGCGCGTTGCAAGTCTTGCTGGAGCCACTTTTTATCGATTCCCGTGTCGATGTGGTCCCAAGGTAGGGGTGCTTCTAGGCGCGGGTCGATGCTGGGGTGGTGGGGTGTGCTTTCTCTCCCCATCTCCATAATGTTCCACTCACCATTTTCCACTTGGCGGTATTTCCAGTCTAGACCAGCCTGGGCGATCGCCGACCCCCAAGCGGCAAACGCCTGATCCACGTTGTCAAACCAGGAATCCATCCCTGCACCCAATTCCCAAGCACGATGCAGCACTTTTCCTAAATTGCGATCGCCCCTACCAATAAAATCCTCCATTGCTGAAATCCGGACATCAGTGAAATTTACTTTCACGTTTTTAATTGAGCGAAATTCTTGCCTGAGTAGCTTTTGCTTGCGCCGAAACTCAGCGGTAGAAACTGAGTGCCATTGAAATGGCGTATGGGGCTTGGGCGTAAAGTTAGAAATTGTCAAGTTAAAGTTTAGGGGTTTTCTGCCTTTTCCCCGACATTCGCGCTGTAGCCAGCTTACCGTTTCGGCGATGCCCATAACATCTGCATCTGTTTCCCCTGGTAAGCCGATCATAAAATATAACTTAATTTTATCCCAACCTTTTTCCCACGCTGTTTTCACACCCCGCAGCAGTTCTTCATTAGTCAAACCTTTATTGACTATATCCCGCATTCTTTGCGTACCAGCTTCTGGAGCAAAAGTCAATCCTCCTTGCCGTGTACCACCCAAGATGTTAGCGATATTTTCGTCAAATCTGTCTACCCGTTGGCTGGGGAGAGTTAAAGAAATATTTTCATTTTTTAACCTGTTTTTAATTTCCATCCCCACCGCTGGTAGAGATAAATAATCAGAACAACTCAGAGATAACAAAGAAAATTCATTGTAACCAGTCGCCCGCATTCCCTGTTCAATAGCTTCCACCACCTTTTGAGGTTCTACATCCCGTGCGGGGCGGGTGAGCATTCCTGGTTGACAAAAGCGACAACCGCGAGTGCAACCACGGCGAATTTCGATTGTCAGGCGATCGTGCACTGTCTCCACGTATGGAACTAAACCGACGGAATAAGCTGGTATGGGGGTAGCAACTCGCCGGACAATCCTTTTTGGCACATCTGGGCGATGGGGATGAATTGAGCCATCCGCAGCCATATCATAAAACTGGGGGACATATACCCCTGGTATTTGTGCCAAATCCAGTAATATTTGTTGGCGGCTGAATCCTGCTTGCTTACCTTGTTCTAATACCAGTCCAATTTCTGGTAATAGTTCTTCGCCATCTCCCAGAGCAAAAAAGTCAAAGAAGTCAGTGTAGGGTTCGGGATTGGATGTCGCCGTTTGTCCACCCGCAAAAATTAGGGGAAAAGAAGATGAGGGAGTTGAGGTGGATAAGGCAAAATTGCCTTCATCTTTTTTTATTACTCCCTCATTTGTTTTTGCTTGTTGTTGCCGTTCTCGCCATGTTAAAGGTATTCCAGCCAAATCCAACATTTCCAAGATGTTGGTTGCTCCCAGTTCGTAGCTGAGGCTGAAGCCTAAGATATCAAATTCTCGAAGCGATCGCTTTGACTCTACCGCAAACAGCGGTGTACTGGTGGCGCGTAATTTGTCCGCCAAGTCTGTCCCAGGTAGGTACGCGCGATCGCATAACTGTCGTGGTTGGGCATTCAAGATGTTATATAAGATGACATGCCCTAAATTGGAAGCTCCGACCTCATATATCTCTGGGTAAGTTAAAACCCATCGTATAGCTGCCGTATCCCAAGGTTTATGTACTGCTAGGCGTTCGTTACCCAGGTAACGTGCTGGCTTTAAAATATCCGGTGTGATTAATTTTTCAACTGCAACAACCACTGTGCTATCTTCTAGCTACCTTAATTACAGCTATTCAATTTCAACATTAGCATTGATTAGCTCTTTCTACAGAGTTGTTGACTGCAACTTATAATTCTTTTACGTAAGTGCTCACTCAGCCCAGGTATGCGGGGGTATAACCCCCAAATAATCATGCTAGCTGGGCAATTGCCAATTCGGGTTCGCTCTCCCAGATCTCGAACACATCGTCAAGCTGCGTCAGTTCAAAAATTATTCTCAATGCAGGAGACACGGAACAGAGTCTTAGTGTTTTTCCTAACTTCATGGACAGCTTCAGCGTAGACACGAGGGCCATTAAACCTGCACTGTCTAAAGATTCTACCTTGGCTAAATTCACTACCAAGATTGATATCTCGTCCTGTGCCAGTGCTGTTGTCAAATCTCGCTCTAATTCCAAAGCGTTAGTGGCATTAAGACAACCGTGGGGACGAATAACTGTAATTTTTGGAATCTGAAGAACGACTTGCATAATTACATCCTAACTCAATTTATCAAACCATAAAGCTTATGATGTATTTGAACATAATCTGTTTCTGATAGCATCGACCATTCGTATTAGGTCACTTTGCTGAATCTTTATTGCTTTGATACCTCTGTTTAAAGATTGTCATAAATGCAACTTAAAATGTATTCTTATATACTTTTTTTTATTCTCAGTTAAAAAACAATCAACATAGCTACTCAAAAAGCTGACCAACCGCACCGTAACTACACTCAAATGATCCGCGTAACCTACGGTTCAAGCTGATGAAGCTGAAAATAAAAGATTGGGAAAGTATCTGGAAACTAATCTTTGTAAATCGTCAAGAACGAAGTTAGTAACAGACTATATGCTTGATTATATTGTGATCTAGATCACTATAGCATGGGTATTTGGATCACTATTTATACCAAAGTTTATCTTGGATAATTAGTATTACATACAATAGGTTTATTTATTATGAAAACTAGATATGTGATTCGGCAATTAGTAGAAAAAGCTCTCGATATTAAAAAATTAACCCCAGAGATAGAAAATGAAATCAACTTTGAATTGACAGAAATGGGTTATATATCTGATGTTGACTATGAAGCATTGGAATTACTAATGGCAGAGATGGACGCAGGTCGCATCAAGTTAGTTCCCAGCCTGGGATAATTGATATTTCGTGAATAAAAGTAAAGCCATTAAGCTTCAAAATAATTAACATTTTTGAGAAAAACAGCGGCGGTCATAACTAATGCAATACTATTGCTGGTGTTTTTCTGTGAGTTTGACTATATTAGTTACCTAGCCTGGCGTAAACTGTGCTAATGAGCATTCACAATTTGCATTAGTAGTAAGTCGCCATGCATTTCGCTAAACGCCTAGAAAAAATTCCTCCCTATCTGTTTGCTGAACTTAACCGTAAACAGAATGAACTCGTCACCCAGGGAGTAGATATCATCAATTTGGCTGTAGGCGACCCAGATCAACCAACTCCTAATGATATACTGCAGGCGATGCATGGGGCAATTGATGACGCTTCTACTCACAACTATCCGCCCTATCAAGGTACGCAAGAATTTCGGGAAGCAGCAGCAAAGTGGATGGAACACCGATTCGGGGTTACACAGCTGAACCCAAATACAGAAATTGTTTGTTCTATTGGTTCAAAGGAAGCGATTCACAATACTTTCTTAGCCTTTGTGGAAGCGGGAGATTACACGCTGATACCAGATCCTGGTTATCCCGTCTACCGGACTGCGACCTTGTTTGCTGGTGGTGAGCCTTACATGATGCCTTTAAACGCAGAAAACAGCTTTTTACCAGATTTAAACACGATTCCGGAAGCAGTGGCGCGTCGAGCAAAATTACTATGGATTAACTATCCTAATAATCCGACTGGAGCAATAGCAACACTAGAGTTTTTTGAGGAATTGGTGGCTTTCTGTAAGCAATATGATATTTTGCTGTGTCACGACCATGCGTACTCAGAGATGGCTTATGATGGCTACAAACCGCCAAGTGTACTGCAAGTTCCCGATGCTAAGGATGTGGCGATTGAGTTTCATAGTTTGTCTAAATCCTGTAATATGACAGGCTGGCGGGTGGGATTTGTAGCGGGGAATAGCATCGGCATTCAAGGCTTGACCCAAGTAAAAAGTAATGTTGATTCTGGGATATTTAAGGCGATTCAAAGAGCAGCGATCGCTGCTTATCGTACCAGTCCAGCAGAACTAGCATCTGTAGTCTCAATTTACCAAAATCGCCGTGACATCATAGTCCAAGGATTACAATCTCTGGGCTGGAAAATTACCCCACCAAAAGCAACCCTTTATATTTGGGTACCCGTTCCTCCAGGATATTCTTCAACGGAATTTGTGACCTTACTACTTGACAAATGTGGAATACTTGTGCCTCCAGGTAATGGCTACGGCGCAGCGGGCGAAGGCTTTTTCCGCATCGCCTTAACAGTTCCAGATCAGCGGATGCATGAAGCTATTCGACGCCTCAAAGATGCTGGAATTCGTTACGAGGGGGTAGGGGTTAGGGGTTAGATGAAAGTTTTTCTGATTAATTCCTGAATTTTTCATCCTTAGCTCTTAATCCTTCATCTCTAGTCTCTGTTGATACCCTTGCCAAACTTGCTGAATAAATTGATGGAGTTGCTGCTTGATGGCTAAATCCGTTTCAGGTTTCGATTCCTTTGTCAATACCTGACTCCACAGCATGATTACTTCTGTATCGAAAGCTGGTCGAAACAATTGGGTAGGCCAAAGCAAATCAGAAGCATCACGTAGGTCGGTGATTAGCGGTGGTACAGCAGTAAAGGTGGCTAGGAATAAAGGACGCACCCAGCACAACTGGCGGGAAACTACAACCTGAATGACTTCAGCATACAGATTCTTGTCGCTGTGCTCCAAAGACACTATTTGTCCTGGTTGAAATTGTCTGCTTGTATCCATAATTGCTTCGGTTAGCGCAGCGGCAAGAATTGTATAACAGTTTTCTTAATTGTAAAACTGAGAATGAGCTACGCTAACTTTGGGGTGTGGCAAAATTAAAGTAGCATCGTCAACTGGTAGTGTAGCTGACGGATTGTTTCTCAGTTATTTTTTGACCTGATTACACCGCAAGCCAAGCGGTAAATGATTTTCCACAAGTAGCATTTCTGCAAAAATGCTCTAAAATAGGTGAGTGATTAGGTTAATAACTATTAAGCGATCGCTAAATAGGAACTTTTTTGTAGTAAATAAAAAAAGAGCACAGAGCAGTGTCAGTCGAAACCATTGAGAAGCGTTCCACCTCCCGCAAGCTAGCGCCTCGGTATCGCGTTTTGCTTCATAATGACGACTACAACTCTATGGAGCATGTGGTGCAAGCGCTACTGACAACAGTGCCCAGCCTTACCCAGCCCCAAGCTGTTAGCATCATGATGGAAGCCCATACTAATGGGATAGCTTTAGTAATTACTTGTGCTCAAGAACATGCCGAGTTCTATTGCGAAACTCTCAAAGGTCATGGTTTGAGCAGCACGATTGAGCCTGATGAATAGACAGTTGTGGATTTTAGATTTTGCCAAAAGTAGGCGGTGTCGGTTTTCGTCCCGTCTAATTTTTTCAGACGGATTTTGGATTGACCCTACGGATAAGTCTTCCTTGGTCAAGAATCAAGAGTTGGGAGTATTGACCGTTGATTGTTGACTTATTTGGTATGAAAATTAACCTTGTGCATTTAGCTCAACGCCCCGCCCCGATCAGGCTGGGTTGTTTTATTTTGATTTTATTATTGGTATGGCTGCCATTTGCCGTACCTATTTATCTACTAATAGCTGATGCCAATTTAGTCAGTATTTTAACAATTGTATTGCTATATGTAGAATTCATTATTTTGCTAAAGCTATGGGGTAAATACATTTACAAAAAACCCCATATTTTGCGAGTTTATGGCTTGGAAATCACACGGCGCAACGGGATAGAACTGTTGTCTGGTTTTGTGATGGGAATAATTAATATTTTCATCCTCTTTGGAGTAGAAAGTTATTTTGGCTGGCTATTTTGGCAACAACCAAACATTTCTTTAATTAAAGTAATTTTGGAAGGTTTAATAGTAGGTTTTGGTGTTGGTTTTGCTGAGGAATTATTATTTAGGGGCTGGCTATTAAATGAGTTGCAAAAAGACTATAGTCCGCGTGTAGCGTTGTGGACAAATGCTATTACTTTTGCAGCATTGCACTTTATTAAGCCATTAGCGGCAATCATTCACACATTACCACAATTTCCTGCTTTGGTATTGCTAGGACTAACGCAAGTATGGGGAAAACGCTGGCGTGGCGGGCGCTTGGGCTTGCCAATTGGTCTGCACGGTGGTTTGGTATGTGGTTACTACATTATTAATGTTGGCGGATTAATTAAATATTCTGGTAAAGTTCCTGATTGGATTATTGGCGTCAATCAGAACCCTTTACAAGGGGTGATGGGGGTTTTGTTTATGAGTGTATTAGCTTTGTGGATGCGAGGAAGGCAACGTGTATAAATATGGGTAAATGTTGGGTTTTGGTGTTGCTAGTGATGCTGTTTTACTCTGTGACGCCGCAGGCTTCTGCGTCTGTATGTCGTAATCATGGTAGTCACAGAATTTGCATTGTGAGGATTAACCGCAGTGCCAAAAATTATTGGGAATATCGAGCCGTTGTGAGTGTAGATGGGGAGAAAAAACCGTTGGAGATTTATAACTGTCGCACTATGGTGAAAGTTACGCGAGACGGAACTATTTTGCCATTTGAACCTAACGGCGCTGGGGAACTGATATGCAGCTTTTTCCGAAAGTCTGATAGCGTTTCTTGGAGGTTAGGGGCTAGGAATTAGGGGCTAGAGACTAGCTATTCGGTTAAACCGTGTTTGCAGCAATTGTTCCTACCAAACATGCTCTATCAAAATTAACGCCGCTCAAATTCGCACCTTCTAACTCTGCACAGAGTAAATTCGCGCCTGTCAAATTCGCTCCTGCTAAATTCGCCCCCCGTAAGTCGGCTTCTTCAAGATTAGATTGACTTAATAACGCTCCTTGCAAATCTGTATGACTCAAGTCTGTACCTTTGAGGTTGGCGCCGGTGAGGTTAGCACCGCGCAGGTCAGCACTTCGTAAGTCAACGCCTTGTAAGTTGGCGTTCATCAAATTTGCGCCACTCAAGAAAGCGCCTGCTAAAGATACGCCGCTAAGTGTCGCACCCATGAAGTTAGCGCCGCGCAAATTGCTACCCCGTAAGTCAGCACCTGTTAAATCTGCTTGCATTAAGTTCGCGCCCATGAGGTTCGCCCGCAAGTTAGCTGCTTGGAGGTTCGCGCCCATTAAATTCGCTCCCTCTAAATGTCCGCCTTCGAGTTTGGAACCAGCTAAATTAGTACCAACAAGAGTAGCACCCGCAAGGTTGATGCGGCTTAAGTCTAGTTGGGAGAGTTCTTCGTCTTCTAAATTTGCGCCTGGGAGTTGTTTGAGGTGTCCTGATTTAATGGCTTCGATATTCATTTGAGGTTGGTACTAATTTCTTCATTAGTTTTGCTGTGGCTATCCCAGCGAGAATCTATTAACCACATGCCTGTGCTGACTTTGGTTTCTATCAAGGGTAAATCTAATCCCTGTTGTAAACCCATGACTAATAAAGTTAGGGTATCTATCAGTTTAGGGTCAAAGCGGGTTGATTGTTGTTGTCTGCATTCATCTAGGACTTGAGTAAATATTTCTTCTCGATTGAATGAGGATGATTTGTACTGATTGACTCGAAATTGAAAATGTGCTGCGAGGGCTAAAATTCTTGATTCCAAGGGAATTTCGTCACCTGTTAAACCTGCTGGTTCTCCTGTACCATCCCACCACTCTGTTTGATGGGTGATGATTTGAGCGATCGCTCTTAATCGTGGCATGGTTCGCAATACCTGTGCCCCTGGTACTAGGGGACAACTTAGGGGACAACTGGGGGCGTCTTCTTGGTAGCGTGTGGATGTACCGGGAGTGAGGAGGCTCTCTGCTTTTTGTAGTGGATCTATGCGATGTAATAATGCCGCTAGACGTAATCTCTTGATTTGCCATGCGGGAAGATCTAAAAGCTGTGCCATTGTCTCGGTGAGGGCGACGACTTCGGCTGCAGCCTTTGGGTTATTGATGTCTGCTAGATCCATTAGTTGCGCCATCCGCAAAAATGCTTGAATTTCGTTGGAAACCAAGTTGCGATCAAGGATTTGTTGGCGGGGTGCTGTGGGGATGGACAAATTTTCTTGTCCTGTCTGGAGGTAATCGACTACACGGGAGACGACTGTACCTAATGTTGTTGATGTTGCCAAATTCGGCAGAATGGAGTTTTTCTGGGCGGTGAGTTTGGTTGCTAGTTCTGGGTGATATTTTTGGATGTGAGCGATCGCTAATTCTGTTGTTTCTCTGACTAACTCTGGCTCGAATGTCCACAATCCATAAAATTTTCGCTCTATGTCTGACGCGGGTAGCCCAGCGCTGCCATAATCAGCCTCTGACAATTCTTGACAAATTACCATTGCTGTGTATGAGGACGACAGAATCATCAAGTGCCATTCCTGCGCTACGGGGTCGGCTGGGTCTAATGCTACTAAGTCTACGTTGGGTAAAAGGCTGGTGGGGTGTTCTGCAAAACCAGCATCAGGAGCAGCCATGATTGTAACTCCAAGGCTGTGCTTGGCAATATCTGCATATCTTTCTGCTTCTTGCAAATACCATTTACCCTGTTGGAAGGCGGTAATTACCAAAGGTGCGGCATCATCGGCTAAGATTTGGTCTTCTAAGGCATGACACAGGGCGACTAAGGTATTTTTATAGTACACTCCGAATCGAATCGGTCTGGTGCTGTGGTGGTGGGCTGCTTGGAGCTGTTGGAGGATGGAACCTTGTAACATGATATGAAGATGTTTTGAAACTAACCGCACAAGGGGAGTGGGGGAGACAAACAATTCAAAATGCAAAATTAATATTTGATTTTTGCGGACTGGCGCTCGTACCCTTCTGAGTGCAACTGGCTCCCCTACGCCCCAGTCGCGTATTTTATGACGCCCTCACCAACTGTTTCTCTTTTGTTTCCATTGGTGCAGATAGTGCTGCTTCTAAATCAGCACAACCTAATCTTGCTTCTAAGATTTTCATCACTTCCCGCCCAAAGTCGTTGGGGTTTTGTTGCCAAGCTTGCAAGCAGACTTCACCAAAGAATGAACCTAAGGGTTCAGGATTCCAAAGGAGTTTTTTTGCTGTCCACGGCATCAAACTCATAGGATCATACCCTGGTTTGAGGATGCCTTGTTTGAATGCATAATCTTCTAAGTGGGTATGGGGTTGCAGTCCAATAAAGAAGATTGCCGGCTCGACTTTATCTGCGCCAAAAATCCTTTCTAGTTCGCGGTGGTAAGCGATGGTTTGGCGTATGGTTTCGGGGCGTTCGTCAATGACGTTAAAGGAATAATTGACGGAAACTAAATCATTAAAACCAGCGGCTTTTAAATCACGACAATTTTGCAAAACTGTGCGGAGGTTGTATCCCATCCGCATTTTCCGCACGAGTTCTTGAGAGCCGCTGGTAATACCGATTTCAAAGTAGTTCATCCCGGTTTTTGCCATCAATTTACACAACTCTGGCGTCAGGTTGTCGGCTCTGATGTATGCTGCCCAGTGGATGTCTGTCATTCCAGAATCAACGATTTTTTGTAAAAGTTCGACAGCATCATCGATGAATTTACGGGCGGGGATGAATTGGGCGTCGGTAAACCAGAAATTGCGAACGCCGCGATCGTATAATTGTCGCATCTCGGCAACGACTTCATCGGCTGGATTAATGCGTACCTGTTTACCTTCAACAACTGTGTAAACACAATAGCAGCAGTTGTGGGGACAACCACGCTTGGTTTGGACACCAATATAAAAGTCTTGTTCTTGCAGGTAATAGTTAAATTCCGGCCAGATGGTTTCTATGTAGTCGTAATTGCAGGCGGTTTTTTCCAGTGGGGTAGGTTGTTCGTGGATGAGTCGTTGGCGGGGTTGATTTTCTCCCACAACATAACAGCGCTCATCTCGAAACTCTTGACCACTTAAGAGTTTTCCTAGAAGGGTTTCGCCTTCACCCACAGAAATGATTGTGCCCGGTGGTAAGCTTTTTCCCAACTGTTCATAAAATACGCTGACTGCACCACCGCCCACAACTGCACGGGCTGGAGCATGATATTTTTGCGCTCGTTTCAAACCCCGCTTAATCAAGCCTAGATTACGCCATAGCTCTACATAATAAGCGATGAAGATTCGCAACCCACCGAATGCGCCCCGTAGTTTGATGAAGGGATTTTTGGCATAGTAAAATTCAAAGGCGTTTTGTAGGGGATTTCCACCGCGCCCGCCCACTGGGGCATAAATTTGAATATCCCGCCAAGAAAATACTAGGAGTGTGGGCTGAAATTCATCAATGCAGCGGTCTAACGCAGAAGCATAGTCTAGAGGTGCAACTGTTCCCAAATCGAAGATACGCTGTTCGATGCTGGGAAATTGCTTGTGTACATGGTCACTGAGGTAGACAACCCCAATAGGAAAGATGGGGTTGCAAGGAAGGCGAACATACAGAATTCGATTTTCCATCTTGCCGTTTTGTTGGGGAAAGAAAAAATATCTTGTTTTAAATTTACTGCGGTTGTGGGTGTTTTTCTCTACCACGATCGCTCTTGACATCTCACTTGATTATTGATACCGCTTGACCTCCCTTAGATTACCGTGGGATCACTGAAAATTGCTTTGTAGGCAATTACGTATAACATCTACGAAATCGGGTTTATGAAGATAATTTTCATATAGCTTTACCATAGCATTGAGTTTATTCCTTAAGCGATGATCCCCAGCGATTCTTTCCCTGATTAACGAAATCAAAACGCCTCATCTTTGTCGAGGTGAAGTAGGGAAATCATCACCATGCTTTCTACCTCAAGATATTTCTTCGTCAGCTAAAGCTGATTTATCAGAGAACAAATATCCAAAAAATTCAGTTATATTGTATAATCCTTGGAAATGCGTAAGTGTTTATCAAATTTTGATATTCCAATACATATCTTTAGACATAAATAATGCAGAAAAGTGCAGTTGGTAGTCGGAGTTACAGCTTGTGGGGATCACCAGGTGTTAGTTTTGCAAGTGTAATGTAAAATTGTGGCGTAAAGCTCCTCAGCAGTTATGGCTCAAATATTAGATCCTCTACCACCTGAGCAATCAGAGACAGTTCTCTGCTGCTACGTTAATGCCACGAGCAAAATTCAGGTGGCCCGCATCTCCAATATTCCCAATTGGTATTTTGAAAGAGTTGTTTTTCCTGGACAGCGCCTCGTGTTTGAAGCTCCGCAAGTAGCCCAAATGGAGATTCATACCGGGATGATGGCAAGTGCTATTTTATCGGATAAGATTTCGTGCGATCGCCTTGTAATCAAAGAGCCTATGACTTATGAGTTAAATACGGACTCAGAAGCAACAATAGACTCAATCAATAAAAAACCATTGGTACCGCCAATTAATACAAAAGCTGGAGATACAACAAAACCATTGACAATAGCTAGTTTAGTGTCCGTTGAATAAAAAAACAATTTTACTCAACTCTGAAGGTTGCTGAATTCAGCAGCCTTTTTTGTGATTTATTCCTCATGTCTCATACTCCGTGCATTTCCTGTAAAATCATGGGTATGAATTTGCCTTCTTTTCTGTGGTTGTGGAAAATCGCTGCTTGGTCGATGGGGTTGGCTCTGTTGGCTTATGTAATGCTGGCGGTCAGTGGCTTTTGGCTGTTGCGGGCGAGAACTTCTCACCCTCTTCCGGGGATGGCGCTATTTCCTCAGGGAATTCGAGGGGTGCGATCGCTCCACTATACACTTGGTCTGAGCATGGTTAGTTTGGTGCTGCTACTGCTAGCAATTGGTGTTGTGGGGACTTTGGGTCATTTTGGCACTCTGGGTCAATCATCGCACTTAGTTGCAGGCTTGATGGTAGTGGTATTAGTTTTGCTTTCTGCTTTCAGTGCTACGCAAATAGGGATGAGAAAACCTTGGGCTAGACCTTTGCATGTGGGCGTGAATATTCTGCTGTTTATGGGTTTTGCTTGGGTGTCTTGGACTGGTTGGAGTGTGGTACAAAAATATTTGCCCTGAGTAGATGTAGTTTTTTTAACGCACAGAAGTGCGGAGGAATGGGAGGAGGAGCATACGTGTCAACTTAAGCGAGAAATGGCTTATCTGTTGGCTTCCACACCCGCCTGAGAATGAATTCTCAGGCTCATAGCGCAAGTCTACTGAAGTAGACTAAAGATTTTTGGCATATTTAGTCATCCGACGATAACTTTCGCTATGAGCAAGGAACTTCAGTTCCTTGTGGGCTATAGGTTTTACGTTAAGTTGACACCAATGGAGGAGGAGTCGCTCAGGTGAAAAACTTACTAGACTGAGTTTAGAGTTATTGATCTTAATTAAACTGTGACTGCAAATTCGGCTAATACTCCAGCTTCTGTTTTTCGTCTGTCTCTGCTAATTCGGGTGACGCTGTTGAGTTTATATGTGGCGCTGACGGTTCCGTTACCGTTTTTAGCTCAGGTGACGGATGCTCCTGTACCGCCGATGTTATTGTGGATGGGGATTGGCTTTGGTTTTGTGGCGTTATATGCGGTGTTGACTGAACGTGTAATTTTAGATGAGCAGGGAATTCAGGTTAGTTATCCTAGCTGGGTTCCGGGCTTTTTTCGTAAAGGTTGGTCTTTACCTTGGTCGGAGGTGAAGGAGTTAAAACCTCGCACTACTGGTCAAGGTGGGATTGTTTATTATTTTCTCAGTCGGGATGGTAAGGCTTATTTGTTACCTGTTCGTGTAGCTAGATTTACGCAAATGGTTCAGCAAGTGCAAGCTAAAACTGGTATAGATACGACAGATGTCAGCACTCTAGCACAGCCTTGGATGTATATGATTTTGTTGGGATGTACTCTGTTATTGTTATTGATTGATGGGTGGACAATCTCTACGGCTTTAGCTATGGGAAAATTTTAAAGTTGTTGGATTGATTACCCCATCTTCTATTCCCTATTACCCATTGCCTAATTTGAATCATGTCATCCCTAAAACTAAGCTGAGATTAGAGCAAGTAAGTCTGTTTACGCAGCTGAAGACTCAACTTGCTCTAAATCAACAGGGATATCCTATATTACAGGATATTAGCTTTGAAGTTTGCCAAGGCGATCGCCTGAGCATTGTCGGCCCTTCTGGTGCGGGGAAAACGGCTTTGTTAAGGCTGATTAATCGTCTTGGGGAACCTAGCAGCGGCAAAATCTATCTAGAAAATCAGGAATATCACCAAATTCCTGTGCTGCAGCTACGTCAGGATGTTGTGCTGTTATTGCCAGAATCAAGGCTGTTGGGAATGACGGTTGCACAGGCTTTGGCTTATCCACTGGTTTTGCGGCGTCTACCAAAGCAGACGATTGAGCAAAGAGTCAATTACTGGATGGAACAGCTAGAAATTCCTCGTGATTGGTTAGGAAGGACGGAAGCGCAATTTTCTACGGGAGAGCGACAAATAATTGCGATCGCTCGTGCTTTAGTCACCCAGCCTAATATTTTACTACTAGATGAACCAATTTCTACCCTGGATATTGGTAGAGCTTCCCGACTCATGGAAGTTTTTCACCAGCTGGCTGACACTCATCACACCACAATTGTGATGGTTAATCACCAGCTAGAACTAGCACAGATGTTTTCTACGAGACTTGTACATTTACAACAAGGCCGATTGTTGAAAAACCAAAAGGCTTCAGAGGTAAACTGGGTTAATTTGCGCGATGAGTTGATGCAAGCCCAAAAGCAAGCAGATGAAGAATGGATTTAGTCCAGATTTAAGGGTTAAAAATTTTCCCCTGTCTCCCTATTTCCATCTTTAACTAAGACCTTTGAGTACTTAAAGTTGAACGTTGATTGCTAAATCTTTCTTTAGCTAATTTTGTTGGTGAGGGTGAAAGATTGGTATTCAAAATTTCCATATTAAATCGATAACCCACGTTGCGAATAGTTTGAATTAAGCTCGGTTGTCGCGGATCAAGTTCAACTTTTTTTCGCAATGATAAAACATGAGTGTCAATGGTGCGCGGGTTATCTATCGCATCAGGCCAAGCCCTTCGCAATAGTTCTGATCTAGATAAGGGTACTCCTCCTGCTTGTGCTAAAACGTATAACAAACTAAATTCTTGGGGCGTTAAGTCGATAAACTCCCCTTGAAAGCGGACGCGACGCTGCACTAGGTCAATTTGCAGCGCGCCGTAATCGAGATAAGCTGGTGCGACAGGTGTGCGATTGCGGCGGATTAGTGCTTCCACTCGTGCAAGAAATTCTTGCATCCCAAACGGTTTGCTCAGATAGTCATCAGCCCCCGCTCTTAAACCGGCGACCACATCACCTTCGTTTGTCCGCGCAGACAGCATCAGAATTAAGGGCTGTTGCTGGCGATGTAACCAGCGACAAAACTCAATACCGTCGCCATCTGGTAAATCAGCATCCAGAACCACCAGTGTTGGTTGCTGGCTTAAAAACACTTCCCTTGCTTGATATATGCTGGCGGCTTGATGCACACGGTATTCTAATTGTTGCAAGTGCCAACCCAGCAGCGACCTCAGATGGGGATTCCCCTCAACGATTTCAATACAAACCGAACCCACGGTGGCAAGACCCCTTAGCGTCGATGACTTTCAAAGTAACAAGCCCATGCTCAAGGTTTTGTAGTCTTTGTTACTCCAATTACTATTAGCTTTACATTTCCTCATATCAAAAGTAAGAAAATGCTTAATTTCTGCTCTGCCCAAAGCTAATTAGTAATATTCTTAAATTTTTGTTAGACTTATCAAAACCAGTTCATGCTTCATCATCCTACTCTGATCGGGAGGTATGCGCTAAAAGGCTATCATCAAATAAAGCGATCGCCCACGTTAAGGTTAACATCCACATAAAAAACCGGGATGTTGATGACCAAAATCATAAGATTAGTTTACTAAATAGCCATATTCCAAACTTTCTGGAATAGGATCAAAAGGCTCTGTAGCTGCTGGGGGAGTGTTACTCTGAGTAAAAAATTTAGTTTTGAATTAATGCTGAGGGGAAAATAACACTTCACTTTTCAGCGTGAATCATCTACAATTCTCATTCCAAAGAGATTAAAACAGCAGTTATGCTCCAAGACACACAAACCATCCGCTATTACCAAAGAATTACCGACGCCTTCGTCGAGCTATGGAATCGCGGTTATCGTACGGATGATATGCGGATGTATTTGGATGGGTATCTAGCCGCGCTGCGACATGGGAACGCTATCGAGCCTTACCTGATTCATCGCCTAGAAGAAGAAGCTAGCCGCTTCTTATACGATGGGTCTAATTTTGCTATGGCTCAACCACAGCCAGAACCGCAACACGATTACTACTAACTCTTTCTTCCAGCAATTGGTAGCAAACGCTGATCAACGCAGACTATTATAGCATACTATCTGCATTGATCAATAGGTTAAGTGGTGTGAAATTTAGGAGATTTTTTTTAAAAAAGAACATCCCTTCAGCCCAGCGTAAATTTAGCAAGTCCGGCTGAGGGGATTTTTAACTGGGGAATTGGGCAAGAGTCGTTGCCAAGTTAATTTTTGTGTCGATGGATCGTGGTGCCAGCGTAGTAAATTGGCTGGTTGATGGGGCGAAATTGTGGGGTAGGCGATCGCTTTTCTGGGTGCGTCTGTCGCTAGGGCGATCGCTGTCTCTACCTCACAAATTCCCCACTTGACTAAATTTTGCACTCCCACGAGTAAAGGTAAAGTCGTTCCTGATAAAGTGCCATCAAGTAATCGAGCAGTGCCATTTGTAATGGCAATTTGCCGACTATCCCAAGGATAAATGCCATCAGTTAGACCCAAAGGTGCGAGGGCGTCGCTGACGAGAAACAGCCCTTGTTCTCCATGGCTAGCGTTGAGTAAGATTTGCAGCATGGTAGGGGAAACATGCTCACCATCGGCAATAAAACCACACATGACATGAGGATTGGTGATTGCTGCTCCTAATAATCCCGGTTCGCGGTGGTGTAATGATGGCATAGCATTAAAAGCATGGGTAATCATCGTTGCACCTAGTGCAAAAGCCTGTTGTGCTTGGGCTGCTGTGGCTTGGGAATGTCCTAAGCTGACGGTGATTCCCAAAGAACGCAAATATGGTATGACTTCTCCAGTGGAGTCTAGCTCTGGTGCGAGAGTGATTACTTTGACAATATGAGCATAATTCCCTAAAATCCCTTTTACTGCGTCTAGGGTCAGGGGTAATAAATATTCGGCTGGGTGTGCGCCGCGCTTGTGATAATTGAGGAATGGGCCTTCTAAATGTACGCCTAAAATCTGAGCGCCTGTTGTTTGATTGGGGATAAAATCAGCAATTACAGCTAGCGATCGCTGAATATTTTCCACTGAAGTTGTCACCAATGTGGGTAAATAGGCATCAACTCCCACATTCCAAAGAAACTGCGATATTTCTGGTAAAAAATGGCAATTTTCAGAATTTAAATCGGGAAAAGCTAACCCTAAGGCGCCATTAATTTGTAAATCAACACCACCTAAAGAAATCCAATCCCCAACAACATCTATAACTTGTAACTTTTCTGCAGGAGAGCGCTTAAAAACTGTACCCATGGGTAGAATTTGCTCAATTATCCCCTGACGATTCACCAACAGCATCTGCAAACCTTGATAACCAGGGATTCGGGCGTTGATAACGTCTACACTAGTTGTAGTCATAGGGGTTTGTGTTGCTTTCGTCATCACTTTCAGGAGAAGATAGCCAAATCTGTCCCGATTGTAGATGAAACCATCGGCGATGCAACCAAAATCCAAAATCCAAAATCCAAAATTCTATGACACCCCTTGTTGGTATTATCATGGGCAGCGATTCCGATTTGCCCACTATGAAAGAAGCGATCGCTGTTTGTGACGAATTTGGTGTAGAGCGGGAGGTGGCGATCGTTTCTGCTCATCGCACTCCAGAAAGGATGGTGCAGTATGCTCAACTTGCTCATCAACGGGGCATCAAAGTAATTATTGCTGGCGCGGGTGGCGCTGCTCATCTCCCCGGAATGGTAGCATCTCTTACCCCTTTACCTGTGATTGGTGTGCCTGTAGCTACCCGGAATTTACAAGGTGTGGATTCTTTATATTCAATTGTACAAATGCCAGGAGGTATCCCGGTAGCGACGGTAGCGATCGGTAATGCTAAAAATGCTGGACTCTTGGCGGTGCAAATACTCGCTACTTATCAACCAGAATTACTAGAAAAAGTCCAAAATTATCGCCAAAATCTCTCAGAATTGGTAATTGCCAAGCAAGCAAAACTTGAACAATTGGGATATGAACAATATATACAACTTGAGATGTAATTTAATTAACAATTGTTGATAATAATTGCTTTTATTGGAGAAAAAGGTAAGGAATAAAAAGTAAAGCCGCTCAGGAAAAGCCATGTTTGCAACAGACTCAGCCAGAGGCTCTTACAAGCAATAATCAAACAAGTCTTTCCCTATTTCCTAGCCTCTAGTCTCTATTTTCAAATTTATATAAATTAATTTTTTTTATTCAAACTTAACAATATGCGCCATTTTCTCATTATGAGATGGGGAAATGCTGACAATATCAAGGATAATGTTGCTAATCGTGGAGTTGTGGGGAAGTGTTGGACAGCGAATCAGCAAAAAATTGTAGCTAGTGATACAGAATCATAATTGTCATAAATAGACAATCAGACAAATTCACTGTAAACTCCTCAAATTAATTAGTAGGAGTGGTTTGGATATAGTCTGTAGCTAGTTGAAAATACTAAATTTACTCTGGTCAAATTTTGTTCTAGACGTGTTATCTTTGGCAATCAAAATTAATTGTGAATTGTCAAAATTAGCTTTGAGAAAAATTAAATATTAGTTTTGACAGTAAAAAACTTGACTCCTTTAACAGAAGAGTCATAATCTTTTCAACATAGCTGTAATTTCACCAAAAAATGTTTACAAATGTCGCAATAATTTCTTAAACTCCTATCTAGGTAGTTAGAGTTTAACCTTGAGACAGCAAATTGCCTGAATTACAAGTATCAATTCCAAGCTTGATAACGATTCGGGTGTGAGTCTTTTCTACTTAGGTATTTATCCTATGGAGAATTGTTGGGAGTAAGATGTTTAAATTCATGCACAAACAGAAAATCAACGCTAAAAATAGGCTGAAAACGGCAAAAACTCGGGTTAAAAATTCAAAATTAAAGCCGTTTCAACTAGCAATTAAACGACTGTCTCCCAATTGGCAAGCTTGTTTACCTTTAGCGTGTCTAATTGTGTTGGGGTGGGGTTATGCAGCATTTGCCCAAGGGCCTGCAGCCGGGCCGACAACAGCGGATCTGAAAGTTGCTATTGACACCTTGTGGGTAGCGATCGCTGCTTTTTTAGTATTTTTCATGAATGCTGGTTTTTGTATGCTAGAAACCGGCTTCTGTCGTCAAAAAAATGCAGTCAATGTGCTAGCTAAAAACTTGATTGTTTTTGCTCTATCCACAGTGGCTTTTTGGGCGATCGGTTTTGGGTTAATGTTTGGCGATGGTAACGACTTCATCGGATTAAGTGGGTTTTTTCTGCCATCAGATAACAGCCCTGCTACCGGAGAAGCTTACAAAGGTGTCTTCAGCGCCCTCAATTGGACTGGCGTTCCGCTAGCAGCTAAGTTTTTATTCCAATTGGTGTTTGCGGGAACAGCCGCAACCATCGTTTCTGGCGCAGTTGCGGAACGAATTAAGTTCGTTGACTTTCTGATCTTTAGCCTTTTGCTGGTGGGTATCGCTTACCCCATCACCGGACACTGGATTTGGGGTGCGGGTTGGCTAGCAGATATGGGTTTTTGGGATTTTGCGGGTTCTACGGTAGTTCACTCTGTGGGTGGTTGGGCTGCATTAATGGGGGCTGCATTTCTTGGGCCTCGCATTGGTAAATACCAAGACAAGCAAATTGTCGCCCTCCCCGGACACAATATGAGCATTGCGACCTTGGGCTGCTTAATTCTGTGGTTGGGTTGGTTTGGGTTCAATCCTGGATCCGTCATGGCTGCTGATCCAAATGCAATTACTCACATTGCATTAACAACCAATATGGGGGGTGCTGTTGGTGGGATTACCGCTACAGTTGTAGCTTGGTTTTACTTGGGTAAGCCAGATTTATCGATGATTATCAACGGTATCTTGGCTGGCTTGGTGGGTGTTACCGCGTCTTGTGCTTACATCAGTATCGGTAGTTCGATTGTCATCGGCTTGATTGCTGGCATTTTGGTTGTATTTTCGGTTCCCTTCTTTGATAAACTCGGCATTGATGACCCAGTGGGTGCTACCTCGGTTCACTTAGTCTGCGGTATTTGGGGAACTTTAGCAGTTGGTCTATTTTCCGTTGGCCCTGGCGGGTATCCCTGGATGGTGGACTTGGCAGGTAAGCCAGTAGGGCCTCACGGGTTGTTTTTGGGTGGTGGCTTTGGTACACTGATTCCACAAATAATCGGTATTTTGTCTGTAGGTGGCATTACTGTCCTGCTCAGTAGCATTTTTTGGCTAGGACTGAAAGCGACCTTAGGGATTAGAGTTACTAGAGAAGAAGAACTCGAAGGTTTGGATATCGGCGAACACGGGATGGAAGCTTACAGCGGATTCTTGAAAGAAGCCGGTGCAGGTGGATTTTCTGAGGACAGTAGCTCTCGTGGGATACCACGCAGTGGAGATTTACCAAATACCTTGTAAATCTTGAGTTGCTTGTTAATCAAGACCCGCAATGTTACTAACATCACGGTTGCGGGTTTTTTCTTGAGTTTGGACTAATTTGTATTTGGCTGAAGATAATCGCTCCAATTGCTGGGCATAATTTTATGTAGATGGTATTTTTTCTAACCCAACTACACCATTTTCGGTAAAATCGATTTGCAAACGGTATCCTTCCATCATCGCAGTTCCCAACAAAGGCCTGTGACCGGAAGCTAGAACGGGCACTATTTTTTCCTCACCATCCCAAATGATAGTTCCTAAATGTACTGCTAATACTGTTTCGCTACCATCGGCTAACCTAGCAGAAATGCTCGAATACAAAGGAAGATTCATTGCGCTGATTGCCTGCGGTGGTAGGGTAAGAAAGTCATTAAAGCCAGTATCGATGACAAAATCCAGGGAAAAATCTGGCTGTCCGGACAGGCGAAAAGTGACTGGTACAATGGCTTTGCGTTCTCTGGTTCTGCCGTAAATCATTCGACTGTACGCACCATAGGAGCATTACCAAAGCTGACAGCGACATCGTAACCGATTCGCATGGTAAACAATCGGGCATGGGGATTTTTCTGTTTCAACTTTAATCCTGACTCCACACCGGTTTTATCGATCGCATATTCGCCGGTTTCGGCATCGATGACAATCATTTTGCCAATATTATCGCCATGTTCGACTAAGGAGCGGATGCCATTTTGGTAAAAATCTCTGGCTCTTTGGGCAACTTCCTCGACAGTCCAAAAAAGTGCTTCGGTACTCATAACACCTCATTTTGCCTATTACCATTCATTGTAGGTGCTGTGGAGCCGGGAATATATACTTTCACTTTGAAAGCTGTTACATGATATATTTTCACAGAGCGCGATCGCACATCTAAAAGCTAATACCGATTTATTCGGGCGATCGCTGATTGGCATTTTTGGGAAAAATACTTTCGCGTATATCTAAGCTAAAGAAGTTCAAAGTCCAGTTTTTTGGTAAGCAGTGTTTTAATTATTGTGTTCTTATGCAGATTTCCAGTATGAGTACTTAGTATTTTTTGGTTAATTTAATGGAAATATTTGCATATTAAAAAGTAAAAAATCTTAAATCAAAATAATAAACAAATATTACCCGAATATGAAATTTTATAACAAGCAATGGTGGAATGAAAAAACTAATAACATCCTTAGATATAGATGCTTTTAAAGAATTAAAACCATAAAAGCTCGATAATTCATAGCTAAAAATAGAATGCTATTTCTCAAAAAAGAATATGCAAAAACTGCATATGTACACAATTTTCAACATTTACTTTCTGCAATCAGTATTATATTTTTGTAAGCCTTTGCAAGAAGTGCAGTAGCGTGAGTTGAAAAAGAGAAAAAGTATTAAAAATTACTGATATCTCTAAAATTAAATTCTCACAATAATATTAGTGCTTAGGGACAAAAAAGAAGTGTTGAACAAACTTGTAATAATTGGGGCGATGACCCTGTTGCTGTTGGGAACGCCGCTAATGGATGATGCTTTAGCGCAAGCAGCATCTACGCCACCTGCTGCTGATACTGGTGATACAACATTTATGCTGATGTCTTCAGCGTTGGTATTGTTGATGACTCCAGGATTGGCGTTTTTTTATGGTGGATTTGTGCGATCGCGCAATGTCCTCAACACATTAATGATGAGCTTTGTGTTGATGGCGATCGTGGGTGTCACCTGGATTTTGTGGGGCTATAGTCTTTCTTTTGCGCCCGGAAACCCGATTATTGGTGGTATCCAATGGTTATTCGGTAATGTGGGGTTACAAACTCAAGGCTACTTAACTCATTTACCTTATGAGGATGCTCTCAAAGCTGCAGATCCTAAGTATGCTGATTTGACCTCATATGCCTCGACAATTCCTCACCAAGCATACATGATCTATCAAGCCATGTTTGCTATTATCACCCCGGCGTTGATTTCAGGGGCGATCGCTGAACGGATGAGCTTTCGCGCCTACGCTCTGTTTGTGTTGTTGTGGTCAACTTTTATCTACACTCCCCTAGCTCATATGGTGTGGGCGAAAGGTGGATTCTTGGGTTTGTACGGTGGTTTAGGCGCTCTCGATTTCGCTGGGGGTACAGTAGTTCATATTAGTTCTGGTGTTTCTGCTCTAGTAGCAGCGATCGTTCTCGGCCCCAGAAAAACCCATCCTGATCGGTTGAGTCCACCGCACAATGTACCGTTTATTCTACTGGGTGCTGGCTTACTCTGGTTTGGCTGGTTTGGATTCAATGCGGGAAGTGCTCTATCAGTTGCTAGTGGAGTTTCTGGTAACTTAGTCACAAATGTTGCCACCACAGCCTTTGTTAACACCAACACATCTGCAGCTGCGGGCGCTTTGATGTGGCTGATTTTAGAAGGGGTTTTGCGTGGTAAACCAACTGCAGTGGGAGCAGCGACAGGGGCTGTTGCGGGTTTAGTCGGTATCACACCCGCAGCTGGTTTTGTTACACCGCTCCACGCAATTTTGATTGGGTTTATCACTGCTTGTGTTTGCTTTTATGCTGTGAGTTTCAAACACAAACTGCAAGTTGACGATGCTTTAGATACCTTTCCTGTACATGGCGTTGGTGGGACTTTGGGCGCAATTTTAACAGCCATTTTTGCCACCACAGAAGTTAATGCGCTGGGTAAAGATGGTGTGCTACGCGGTAACTTTGGGGAATTAGGGGTAGAATTAGTAGCTATTGTCGTTGCATATGCGATCGCTGCAGTTGGTACTTGGATTATCCTCAAAGTTATTGACGCGACAGTCGGTCTGCGAGTCAAGGAAGAAACTGAATACCAAGGGCTGGATATTAACGAACACGGGGAAGAAGGTTATAATTCCGAATTCGGTGATAGTGTGAAGGTTTCTTAACTGCTTGTTGTGACGCCAACAGGGAAATAGGGAATGGGGGATAGGGTCGAAAGTCGCTTTGGTGACAGCTATACTTGCTTAATTTCTATTTTGTAGTAAGCTCAGGACTGGGCATAATACCTATTCTCTCCTATCCCCTGCTATAAATAGTTGTCGTGTCTACTTCTGAAAAAGCTTATCCACTCTGGGCATTTTTTTCACTAGTAACCAACGTCCTACTGATGTTGGGGGTGATATTGTTGATTTGGCAACAACAAAGATTGAATGCAGTTTTTGGGACAATTGTTTATTCAACTCCAGAAAGTGAAGACCAAGCGATCGCCCCAAAGTCCAGCACCCGTCACCAACTCAATTACCAACAGTGGCTGGACATTCTCCAGCAAGAAGCCGAAGTAGCTGCAAAAAAGCGTCCACAGCATTTAACGATATTAGCGGGAGACTCTATCAGTTTGTGGTTTCCCCCGCAATTATTACCAGAAAATAGAAGTTGGCTAAATCAAGGAATTTCTGGCGAAACTAGTGATGGACTTTTGCGAAGATTAAATTTATTCGATCGCACTCAGCCAGAATCGATTTTGGTGATGATTGGAATTAATGATCTAATTCGGGGAGTCAGCGACGAAGTAATTTTAGATCATCAACAACAAATTATCAGTTATCTGCAAAAAGCACATCCAAAAGTGCCAGTTGTTGTCCAGTCAATTTTGCCACATGGAGCAGAAGCAGCAACTTGGGAGGGAAGAGAGAAACTGTTGGCTATCCCTAATAGTCGCATTCGCCAATTAAACCAGAAACTACAAGCGATCGCTACAAAAAAAGGTGCTCAATATCTGGACTTATATCCTTTGTTCGCTAATCAGCAAGGTAATCTGCATTTTGAATTTACCACTGATGGTTTACACCTGAATTCCCAAGGTTATATCGTCTGGCGTACAGCTTTGCAGATGCAGAAAAAATTATAAAAAATAACTTTTGCGCCAACCTAATGAGCTACAGAATGGCGCTTTGCGCGAGAAAATAATCAATAGTCATGGGAGTAGAATAATTTCATGGATACGAAAGCCTTTAAGCGTACACTGCAACACTCAGAAAACTATAACCGTAAGGGATTTGGACACCAAGCCGAAGTTGCTACCCAGCTACAGTCAGAGTATCAGAGTAATTTAATTCAAGAAATCCGCGATCGCAACTACATATTACAACAAGGTGATGTCACCATCAGATTAGCTCAGGCTTTTGGGTTCTGCTGGGGTGTAGAACGGGCTGTAGCAATGGCTTATGAAACTCGTCAACACTTCCCCAGCGATCGCATTTGGATTACTAATGAAATTATTCACAATCCAGCGGTGAATCAGCGCTTGCGAGAAATGCAAGTAGAATTCATTCCTGTAAATGGTAATATTAAAGACTTTTCAGTTGTGGAAAATGCTGATGTAGTAATTCTCCCCGCTTTCGGTGCAAGTGTACAAGAAATGCAGTTACTACACGATAAAGGCTGCAAAATTGTTGATACAACTTGTCCTTGGGTTTCTAAAGTTTGGAACACCGTAGAAAAACACAAAAAAATCGACTACACATCCATAATTCACGGTAAATATAAACATGAAGAAACTGTCGCTACCAGTTCTTTTGCAGGTAAATATCTCATTGTACTCAACTTAGAAGAAGCGCAATATGTTGCTGATTACATTCTTCATGGAGGAAACCGCGAAGAATTTCTAGAAAAGTTTGCTAAAGCTTGTTCCGCAGGATTTGATCCAGAGCAAGATTTAGAACGAGTGGGAATTGCCAACCAAACCACAATGCTCAAAGGTGAAACTGAAGAAATTGGTAAGCTATTTGAGCATACCATGATGCGGAAGTACGGCCCTGATCAATTAAATCAGCACTTCCAAAGCTTTAACACTATCTGTGATGCTACTCAAGAACGGCAAGATGCTATGTTTCAATTAGTAGAAGAACAGCTAGATTTGATGGTAGTAATTGGTGGATTTAATTCATCAAACACCACACATTTACAAGAAATTCCTGTTCAGCGGGGAATACCTTCCTATCATATCGACAGCGTGGAACGTATCAAATCAGCGACTGCTATTGAATATCGCCAGTTAAATGGAGAATTAGCGATCGCTCAAAATTGGCTACCCCTAGGTAAAATCGTTGTTGGTATCACTTCTGGCGCATCTACACCTGATAAAGTAGTGGAAGATGTGATAGAAAAGATTTTTGCATTAAAAGCCACAACATCAATAGTTGAATAATCATTTAATTTGACACCGTGAGGGCGGAGTTTTCTCCGTCTTTGCGTGCTGTAAATGAAAGTTTAGGTAAAAATTCAACAAATATATATAATAGTTTTTTGACAGAATATCAATTAATTTATCAAGCAATCTTTAATATTAGCCATTTTTTTGTTAGCAACCGATAACATTCTCAAAATTCTAGTTTGTTTTCATAGATACAGTTATCTTGACTTAACCAAACTATAGTTAAATTATGCTAGCTTCACTACTGCCGCTACTGATTTAAAAGCTGTATTTATACTAATATTTTTCCTTACCTTGGGAATAAAGCAGCGAAGAAATATTTCGACAGTTAAACACTTAAGTCAATTTTATTTAGTCATAAATTTCGCTTACTATTTCCTAGAAAAGCGATAACAACCATGAATTTATGACCGATTCACTAAATTGTATTCACCAATTTTCTAACATGAACAAAAAAGACCAAAGTCAGTGTCAACAAACTGCTTTGATTACTGGCGCAGCAAGTGGAATTGGCTATCAATTAGCACGTATTTTTGCTCTGAATAATTACAATCTTGTCTTAGTAGATAGAATGGGACAAAAATTGTTAGAAATTGCGGATAAATTTCACGAAGAATTTCATGTTTTTGTCAAAACTATAGTTAAAGATTTATCTCTAGCTACATCTCCAGAAGAAATTTTCACAGAATTACAACAAGCCGCTATCAACGTTGATGTGTTGGTGAATAACGCTGGCTTTGGTATTCATGGACTTTTTCACGAAACTAATTTAACCACCGAACTAGAAATGCTACAAGTTAATGTGGTTTGTCTCACGCATTTAACTAAGTTATTTCTCAAGCATATGGTTAAACAAGGAAATGGTAAAGTATTAAATGTTTCCTCAGCCGCTGCTTTTCAACCAGGCCCTTTGATGGCGGTTTATTTTGCTACTAAAGCCTATATTCTCTCATTTTCACAAGCACTCGCCAGCGAATTAGAAGGTACAGGTGTCACCGTCACTGCGCTTTGTCCGGGGCCGACAGAATCAGCTTTCCACGAAAGAACCGGCGCCGCAGGAACTAAGCAAGTAAAAGAGAATAAAATGATGGGTGCTGCTCATGTAGCTCAAATTGGCTATCAGGCTTTAATGGAAGGTAAAACTGTAGTAATTCCTGGTTTTAAAAATAGAATTCTTGCAGAAATCGTCAGATTCGCACCAAGAAATTTGGTGACAAAAATTGTGAAAAATATGCAAGAAATTAAATAGATTGGAAAAGGAATAAATTATTGCAAATAATCAATAACCTAGTATTAACTTTCTAAATTTTGAGTTTCGTAAGTATCTAAAACGCCGCTACGGATAATTAGCTGCGGCCAGATTAACAAAAAAAATCCCATCCATGTGAATACAGGAATAGCAACTATAACTGTTATCCAAATATTTTTAAATATTAACCAACTACCGCTAATTAAGCTAACACCTGTGAGGAGTATAGACCATGGTTGACACCACCAAGGTTTGTAATTCCAAGGACTAAGCGGCTTTTGTTGAGACATTAGTTTTATTTCCAGCTTAAGTAATTATTGATTATTGGTTATTTATCAAGGAGCAAAATTTACATTGTTTTGCTCCCTGGGCTATTCTAGTTAGGCTTCCATTTATTTAATGGTATATATTGGTTATCCACCAGGTCTAAAACTTCAATATTTCCGCTGGGAGTTAATACACGAAACCAATAAATTGTATCAACATGTTTGACATGATTTTCCACAACTCGAATTGTGTAATAAGTTTCATCAGGAGTCGGTGAACTATCAAGAACTGCAGTGAGGCGAATAGTTCCTTTAGATAGTTTTTCAATTTCTCTAGCTTTACGTTGCACTATTGGTAGTTTCCAAACCAAATTGAAAGCTGTTTTTTCATCAATTGTACTAGTAGCTTGAGAAACCTTTATCACATTAATTTCAGATAATCTAGCGATAATTTCTGCTTGGCTATTGAGACTTTGAGGCGTACTTGGCTGTCCTAATAGACCTATGAGTAAAGAAGTGATCAGAGGATAAATTGTCGTTGGTTCCATGAAGCAATCTGTAATAATTTTTCTCAACAATTAATGAAAATGCAACATTTTGTTTCTGAATATTACTTTAGCAAATAAGAGATAAAAAATCTATTAACAGAGTAATTTGAACTTGACAGAGGTAACAATTATTGCTTCTCTCCTACAAGAGTTTTACACATAGCCGATGTAGAAGTAATTTATATCAATTCCCTAAAAGGAAACAACAGCTTAAATTGATAGAGATGAACGGGTAGGGGCGAACGGCCGTTCGCCCCTACTTCTATTTTTATAAAAAAACGATCCTGCTATTTCATCTGTGAAGATTTCAGGATCGCTTCGATATTTGATGCTGGTAATATTTTTTGTCAAACAGTCCCAGAGAAAAGCTAAATTTTCTCTTGAGAATTTCTACAGCATGAGATATGGTAGCTGCAATCGTTGTTTTCAATTGCGTTTCTCAGTCTCATCATCTTTGTTGACTATAGACACAGAGACTTTTTGAGCCTATTTTCTCGCCTACACAGCGCCACGTTTGATGTTTTGTTTAATTTTATACAGTGTATTTAACCAAATCTACCACTGACATAATCCCTGGTATCTTGTTGTTGGGGATTGTTGAAAATAACTTCTGTGGCGTCATATTCGACTAAAAAGCCGGTACGACCACCTTTTTCTGACGACTTGACATTAAAGAAAGCTGTCTTGTCGGATACCCGTGCAGCTTGCTGCATGTTATGAGTAACAATAACGATGGTGTATTGCTCTTTGAGTTCATGGATCAGTTCCTCAACCCGTAAAGTGGAGATGGGGTCAAGAGCCGAGCATGGTTCATCCATAAGGATAATTTCTGGTTGAACAGCGATCGCTCTAGCAATACATAAACGCTGCTGTTGTCCACCAGACAAAGATGCACCACTTTGTCTAAGTTTATCTTTGACTTCATCCCACAAAGCCGCTTGACGCAAACTCCGCTCTACTAATTCGTCAAAATTGCCTTTATAACCGTTGATTTTGGCACCGTAGGTGATGTTGTCATAAATTGATTTGGGAAATGGGTTTGGTCTTTGAAATACCATCCCAATCCGACGGCGCACCTCTACCGCATCAACGTCTGGTGCATACAAATTTTTATCGTAGTAGAAAACCTTACCTTCGGCTCGAAACGACTCAATCAGGTCATTAAGGCGGTTATAGCATCTAAGCAGTGTACTTTTACCGCAACCTGAAGGCCCAATAAAGGCTGTCACCCGATTTTTCGGGATATCTAGCCAAATATTCTGCACAGCCAAGAAGTTGCCGTAGTAGATGTTAAGGTTTTCTGTACGGAGAACGGTTTCCGTGCCATTCACTGTGCCGGTGTTAGTAGCCATAATTAAGTATGGTGTCTCTTTGTGGGATGTTTAGTGCGCCCTTGTGATGCTGTTCTATTTAGTAGATCACGGCGGAGATGAAACTTGATTCAAAATAAACTAGGGATGCTAGGCTTTTTGGCGCGTAGCCCAGCGAGCGATGATGCTGGTGATTAATACCATCAGCACGAGAATCAGCGATGCAGCCCAAGCCAGAGATTGGAGATTTTTGAATGGGGTAGTCGCAAAATTATAAACCAACACAGCCAGAGAAGCGGTGGGTTCAAACAAGCTCTTAGGCCAAAATGGCGAGAAAAGAGCAGTAAACAAGAGTGGCGCAGTTTCTCCAGCAGCACGGGCGATCGCCAAGGTAGATCCAGTGACAATCGCTGGTAAAGCCGCTGGCAAAACTACTTGTGATACTGTTTGAAAGTTGGTTGCACCCAAGCCAGTAGACGCTTGTCGCAAGTCTTGCGATACTAACTGCAAGGCTTCATCCGTAGTCCGGACAATAATTGGCAACATCAAGATTGCCAAAGCGAAACCCCCACCTATCGCTGAATAAGAACCTAACTTGAGTTCAGTTAAGCCCAAAACCACAATCCCATAAGCAAATACCCCCGCAATAATTGAGGGAACTCCACTGAGAATATTAGTTGCAAATCTGATCCATCTCGCTATTTTCCCAGAACTAAATTCTGTTAAATAGATTGCTGCTAATACCCCAAATGGGATACTAATTAAAGCACCAATCCCCACCATTAACAAAGTTCCCAAAATAGCATTACCAAAACCGCCACCCTTTCTCAAAGGTGCGGGCGGTAACTCAAAAAATATGCTGGGAGTTAAACTGCTAAAGCCTTGAATGATGACGTAAGAGAGTACAGCTAATAAAGGCAAAAGTGCCAAGGCGCCGCAGACAAAAGCTAACACCGTCATCACCGTGTTAAACAATGTCCTTTTGGACATGGGAGAACGAGTTAGGCTGCTTCCTGAAAAACTAGAACTCATAATTTCACACCCAACTACGCTAAATTCGCTTAACTCGGAGAACGATGTATTCTGCCAGCACATTGACTATCAGTGTCAAGAAAAATAACACTAAAGCAGCGTACATCAAAGCTGCAACTTGCAGTCCACTAGCTTCTGCAAATTGGTTTGCTAATAGAGAAGAAATTGTATTGCCGGGTGCTAAAAGAGAAATACTCAAGTTATTGGAGTTACCAATTAACATGGTGACAGCCATTGTTTCTCCCATGGCTCGACCTAGTGATAACATCACAGCGCTAACGATGCCAGAAAAGGCAGCTGGGATGAGCACCTGAAAAATAGTTTCCCAACGCGTTGCACCTAATCCCACCGACGCTTGGCGTAAACTGGGTGGTACGGAAATCAGAGCGTCACGGGAGATAGCTGTGATAATGGGCAAAGTCATGATTGCTAGAATCATTCCTGCAGGTAACATTCCCGGCCCAGTGGGAGGAGTACTAAAAAATGGGATGAAACCTAATGTAGTGTGTAGCCATTTGCCAATGTTGGTGACAATGGGTACTAACACAAAAATTCCCCAGATTCCATAAACGACGCTGGGGATAGCGGCTAGGAGTTCCACTAAAAAGACCAACACTAGCCGAACTTTTGCTGGTAAAAAATTCTCACTTAATAGAATAGCGGTGCCAACTCCAATGGGTACGGCTATGAGTAGACCAATAAAAGAACTAACTAAAGTTCCGTATACTGCAGGTAACACCCCATATTCGTTGTTTACCGGGTTCCAGGTAGCTTTAACTAAAAAACCCAGACCAAAAGCTTGCATCGCCGGCCAAGCGCCAACAGCTACTTGTAGAGTAATCCATATGAGAGTACCAGCGATCGCCAGTGCGAAAACCTTAGTCAGCGAAATAAAGCCCAAGTCTAGCGACTTTTCTACTTCAGAGCGATTCTTAATCGCTGATGACAGTTTCTGAGGTTGTGTAGTCATGAATACTGACTTTAACGATTAAATCAGAAAAAATGTGGGAGGGAACCAGATTTGTCAAATTAACGCCTGTTCGTTGAGATCATCTGAGACTTTGACAGAGGAACAAATGTTAGTTGCTAAATTTTCCCAAGTTCCGAGATGAGTATTTAGGCGATCCAGTTTTTCATAAATCTGGAATTTTCATCATCAATGCTATTTACTAGCGCTTGTGCCGCCACCAACAGAAATCTTATAATCTGGACTGAGTTGATCAGCAGCAGCAGCCACTTTCGCAATCACATTTTGGGGTAAAGGTACATACCCTAGTTCTGCAGCAATTTTCTGACCATCAGTTAAAGCATACTCAATAGCAGCTTCCATTGCTTTAGCTTTTGGAGCTTGGGCATATTGCTTGTAAACCAGGAGCCAAGTGTAAGTAACAATGGGATAAGAATCTGCACCTTCTGGGTCGGTGATAAAGGCGCGGAGGTCTGCAGGTAAGGTTACTGCTGCCAAAGTTTTAGACGCTGACTCTTCGGTTGCTGGCACAAATTTGCCTGCTTTGTTTTCCAAAGATGCAAACTTGAGGTTATTTTGTTTGGCGTAGCCGTACTCGGTATAGCCAATTGAGCCTTGAGTTTGTTGCACTTGGGCGGTAACACCTTCATTACCCTTTGCACCAACGCCCACAGGCCATTTCACGCTTTTCCCGTCGCCCACTTTAGTTTTCCACTCTGGACTAATAGCGCTTAGGTGTTTGGTGAAAACTCCTGTTGTCCCGCTACCATCAGAACGATAAACAACTGTAATTGGCTGCTTCGGTAGCTTCGCTTCGGGATTCGCTTTCGCAATCAGCGGGTCATCCCAAGATTTGATTTTGCCCAGCAATATATCGGTGTAAACTGCACGCGGTAATTTTAGTTCGGGAACATCAGGCAAATTGTAAGCGAGTACGATGCTACCAGCAGTTACGGGTAGCAAAATCACGCCCTTGTCTACCTTCTTGATTTCTTCATCTTTCATCGCCACATCGCTGGCGCCGAAATCCACGGTACCTTTGATGAATTGCTCCACCCCAGCACCGCTACCAACTGACTGATAGTTAACTTGCAAGTTGGGATATTTTTTATTCAAGTCGTTGAACCAACTTGCATAAAGTGGTGCGGGGAAAGAAGCACCAGCCCCAGTTAATGTCAGGTTTCCACCGAGGTCTAACTTGGCTGTGTTGGAAGCGGTAGTATCCTGAGCAGCACCAGCGGGTGTTTCTTTAGTAGCTGCATTGTCTGGGCTTGACTGTCCGCCACAAGCAGCTAGACTTAATGCCAGTGCTAACACTGGTATTGAAGCTGTGAGGCGATTATTTTTGATTGCACTTAGAAGTGAGAGCATCGCTGTCAATTTTTGATCAATTTCCAGGTGAGCGCCTCTAAGATACCGCTAAAAGGTTAGCTTCAAGGTAAACAACAGGTTAACAAAATAGAAAAAATCTTTTTTTTTACATAAACATTCAAGAATTGACTTGCCAGATTTTTGGATATAGTTTATACTTCCATTCCAGAAAACAGCGATTAATACTTATAGGTAGTCGGACAGGATTAAATTCATTCGTGAAGACTCTTAAGAGGGAACACGGAACAAAAAAACAATTGCAACCGAACGTAGAGACGTTGCTTATGCTCGCTTCCTATAAGGGTTTCAGGTAACGCAAGATTAATTATTGGATGCGTTCAATGTCAAAGTACTAGTTTTATTTGCACATTCGTGCTTATACTAGTTGTTCGGGATTTTCTCTTTTGCCTATTTGGCTTTGCCTAATAAATGTTTGTCGCTTCCAATCAATTGCTTTGGTCTATGATTGGCTTACTGCTGACAATGGGTGGCACGTTTTTAGAATCCTATGGTATCACCTGGCCTTGGAGTTGGAGTAAGCATGGAATTCAAACTTATTCTTTAGGTGTCAGCTATCAAATTGGCGCCGTGCTGCTAGTGGGTTGTTTAGGCGGGAAAAATGCTGGCGCACTTTCGCAGATTGCCTATTTGGTAATGGGTTTGACGCTATTACCCGTATTTTCCGAAGGTGGCGGCATCGGTTATGTTAAGCTAGCTCATTTTGGCTATTTGTTGGGATTTATTCCTGGCGCTTGGATTTGCGGCTTTTTAGCCTTTAAAGCCAGACCCAGACTAGAAACTCTCGCTTTTAGTTGTGTTTGTGGCTTGCTAGCCGTTCACATCTGCGGTATTAGTTATTTGATTTTCAGCAATTTTTTTCAATGGCAAAGCATGGAAAATTTGACATTAGTGCAAGCAATCTCCAGCTACTCATGGTCTAAATTACCTGGACAACTAGCTGTTATCTGTGCCGTTACGGTAATAGCATATATATTGCGCCACTTAATGTTTTATTAATTAGGAAGGGGCTAGAGATTAGTGGTTTATTGCACTAATTTTGATGGTTGAGTGTGCGATTAATTGTAGAGACGATAAATTTCGCGTTTCTACTCCTCGTCAGAACCAATGAAACCCACCACCATAATTTCAAATTATTCCCTAGCCCCTAATCCCTAACCCCTAGCCTCTAACTTCTAACTTCATGCGTTTAAAAAATCGCCTATTCTGGCTCGTCGCGTTCGTTGGTTTCTTGATAGACCAATTGACAAAATACTGGGTAGTCCAAACCTTCAAACTGGGACAAACTTTGCCATTGATTCCGGAAGTATTTCACCTCACCTATGTCACAAACACTGGTGCAGCTTTTAGCTTACTGAGCGGCAAAGTAGAGTGGTTACGCTGGCTATCTTTAGCAGTTAGTTTAGTTTTAATTGGGCTGGCGTTATTTGGTTCAGCATTAAGTTTTTGGGATCAGCTTGGTTATGGTTTAATTTTAGGAGGAGCGATCGGTAATGGTATTGATCGGTTTGTTTTGGGTTATGTTGTTGATTTTATAGATTTTCGACTGATCAATTTTGCTGTATTTAATTTGGCAGATTCATTTATCAGTGTTGGGATTGTTTGCCTTCTAATTGCTTCTTTACAAAAAACACCACATTCTCATCGTCGGTTGTAGTCAGTATTGCTAAAAGGGAACTTTTAACGGGGAAATCTCCATGATTCAATAATCGAGATTTGTTACTGTTTGCTTGAAAATTGTTATACCACCTCAAAACTGTAGAGACGCTGCATAGCAACGTCTCTACAAACTGTTCTCATGAACGATCGCCGATTATCATCAGAACTATACTCTACTTTTATTTACCTGTAGAAGTTCCGGGTACAGGAGCTAAGTTACCAGGAGCGCTGGAATCTGGTGTTGCTGTTCCAGGTACGGGAGCTAAGTTACCAGGAGCGCTGGAATCTGGTGTTGCTGTTCCAGGTACAGGAGCTAAGTTACCAGGAGCGCTGGAATCTGGTGTTGCTGTTCCAGGTACAGGAGCTAAGTTACCCGGAGCGGTGGAATCTGGTGTTGCTGTTCCAGGTACAGGAGCTAAGTTACCCGGAGCGGTGGAATCTGGTGTTGCTGTTCCAGGTACAGGAGCTAAGTTACCCGGAGTTGTACCACCTTCAAAAGATTTATCTTCTGGGATTGTAGTGCTACCAGAAGCCGCAGGAGTCAGAGGTGTACCCCCAGGACAACGGGAATTGAGGGGAGAGCGCTCGCACAGAATTTTAAATCCTTCTGGTGACAACTTGATTTCCGTTGCTGAATCTGCGGATGAGTTACTGGATTCGTTTACAGGGGATTGACTTGATTGAGCAACAGCAACATTGGTGGACAAAGCCAAAGTTAGGGCTGCACCAAACAAGCTCAGAGATTTTCCCATCATTCTGAATTAACCTCAACGGAACACTCGCCCCATTAAATCAGACAAAAGAATTTAGAAAATCTTCCTAAATGGGGATGTATTGATTTGCTACAAATTATGAGGATTTGTTAAAGCTGTAAAAATTACATGATGTTTAATGCAACGTAGGTTTTGCTCAATACCAAAGCAAATGTGCTGAGTTTTGTTGATAAACCTAGTAATAGTAGATAAAATAGCCATTTTTGAGCAATGATAAAATTTTGTAGAGGTAAATAAATGAGCAAGCTCAATAACGTAAATTAGCTGAATAAATATTATCTTGGTGTAAGATTAAACCGAAAATAATTCCGTGTAGATAATTTCTTCTTTACCTTATGAGTAAAATGATGGAAGATCAGCAGCAAGATGATAATTCGCTGAATTTTTTACTAATAAGTGTTAACTGTAAAACTGTAATGTGAATAACCGATGAATTCCCCCCAACCGCCGCACAAGCCCCAAACCTTACTTGGTCAACTAACTCAAGCAGTACATACAATTCAAGCTAGAGTTGATTTTTCCAAACTGGCGCTCAAACCTAATGCTAAAGTACCGGAACTTTGGGTGCAGGATGCAGGGGCGGATAAGGCAGAAATATATCCGTTGTTGGGCGATCGCTATATGCTAGGTCGTAGTTCTAAATCCTGCGATATAATTATCCGCAACCCGGTAGTCAGTCAAATTCACTTGTCACTATCGCGGGACTCTACACAGCGTACCCCCGTATTCGTGATTAAAGATGAAAACTCCACTAATGGTATTTATCGCGGTAAACGGCGAATTTCTTCTTTAGAACTGCGACACGGCGATATTCTCACCCTCGGCCCACCAGAACTAGCGGCTTCTGTGCGGTTACAATACGTTGATCCACCAGAATGGTATGTAAAAGCCGCTACTTGGGGAGCTTATGGTGTGGGCGGTGTCAGCGCCCTGGTAGGATTACTGATTGGGGTGGAATGGTTGAAGTTTTCCGTTACACCCCTACCCACCACCACCCGCGCCCCAGTGATTGTCTACGCCCGCGACGGTCAAACCCCGCTGCGGGAACCGCGCACCACCTCCCATGTGGACATGAAACGGTTGGAAGATTTCGGCCGCTATTTACCTGCGGCGGTGGTAGCCTCGGAAGACAGCCGTTATTATTGGCACTTTGGAGTAGACCCGTTAGGGATTTTACGAGCTGTTTTAATTAATAGCCGCAGTGGAGATGTGCAGCAAGGAGCCAGTACCGTCACCCAGCAAGTCGCTCGCAGTTTGTTCCGCGACTATGTAGGTAGACAGGATTCATTGGCGCGGAAATTAAAGGAAGCCGTTGTGGCTTTGAAACTGGAAACTTTTTACAGCAAAGATGAAATTTTGCTGACCTACCTGAATCGAGTTTTTCTGGGGGCGGATACATCGGGTTTTGAGGATGCTGCTCAATATTACTTCGGTAAACCCGCTAAGGAATTGTCTTTGGCAGAAGCGGCTACTTTGGTGGGAATTTTACCAGGGCCTAATGCTTTCGATTTTTGCGGTGATGGGCCGAATAAACTCCAAGCCGCAGAATACCGCAACCGCGTCATCAAGCGCATGGTGGAAATGGGAAAAATTTCCGCAGAAGAAGCGAACCGGGCTAGACGTTCCACAGTCCAAGTGATTCCCAAAGTCTGCGAACAACAAGCCAAAACCCTGAGTCCCTATTTTTATAGTTATGTTTTCCAAGAACTGGAATCTATTTTGGGAGAAGGAGCGGCTAGGGAAGGTAACTATATCATTGAGACGCAACTAGATTTGCAAGTTCAGGCGCAAGCAGAAGCAGCGCTGCGGAATTCAGTCAACAGAGATGGCGCGAATTTTAGGTTTTCCCAAGGGGCGATCGTTACCTTAGATTCCAGCACTGGTGGTATCCTGGCGATGGTGGGCGGGACTGATTATAGAAGAAGTCAGTTTAACCGGGCTGTGCAAGCCAAAAGACAACCAGGTTCTACCTTTAAAATTTTTGCATATACCGCCGCCCTACAACAGGGAATTTCTTCATCCAGGAGCTATTCCTGTGCGCCCTTAACTTGGCAAGGCTTCACCTACAAACCCTGTCGTTCTGGCGCTGGCGGTAGTTTAGATATTGGTACAGGGTTAGCGCTCTCAGAAAACCCTATCGCCCTGAGGGTGGCGCGAGAAATTGGGTTAGATAAAGTGGTAGCGATGGCGCAGCGCTTGGGAATCAAGTCACCACTAGACCCGGTTCCAGGTTTAGTATTAGGTCAAAGTGTAGTTGATGTTTTAGAAATGACTGGTGCTTTCGGTGCTATTGGCAATCGTGGAGTATGGAATCCGCCCCATGCTATTACTAGAATTTTAGACAGCAGTGATTGCCGCGATCGCAAAGATCCAAAAACTTGTCGTGTCATCTACTCCTTTGACCAAAATCCAGACGCCAATAAGCGTGTACTTCCTAATGGTATCGCTGAAGAAATGACAGGTTTGATGCGTAGAGTCGTCACCAGCGGAACTGGTCGCAGTGCGGCTATTGGTTTAGGAGAAGCTGGAAAAACTGGGACTACTAACGATAACGTTGACCTCTGGTTTATTGGCTTCATTCCCAGTCGGCGACTCGTCACTGGTATTTGGTTAGGAAATGACAATAATTCACCCACCTCTGGTAGCAGCGCTCAAGCTGCTCAATTGTGGGGAAATTACATGGGGAGAGTGGCTAAATAGATTTTATTGGGTATGGGGCATGGGAAGAGGGGGAGGTGTGGGAAGAGGGGGAGGTGTGGGAAGCATAAATTCTTTTTCCCCCCAAACTACCTTGTCTCCCCATTCCACAATTACCGATAACCTTCCCAAGGATGAACTTCTAGCTTCCCGCTAGGGCGAAACACGACTTGGAAGTGGGCGAGGGGTTCTTTGCTGTCGGGGACAATGCGATTTGCACCGTACACTTCTTGTAACATGTTCAGCAGAGGAGTTTCTTTTTGGAAATCAACAGCAATTTGATTGAGTGGTTCATAATCAGAAATTGCACCATCTTTATCAATTGCGACTCGATATCTCAGTTCTTGGTCATAGCTAGGAGTACCAGCCCATTTTTTACGAATTGTGGTGTAAAGCTTTTGGTTTAATTCGCTGATTTTTTGCGGGTCGGAAATTTTCGCTCCCACCACATCAGGCTTACCGATGTATCCCCGCCATGGGCTAACTTCTGGCACACCCGCACGAGTAAATACTACTTTAAATTGGGCAATTGGTTCATTAGTAGGAGAATTACGGTTGGCAGGATTATAAAGTAGATTGGGCAGAGGGGTTTTATCTACTTCCTCATTGGCTTTTTGATTGACTGCTTTATAACCAATAATTGCCCCATCCAAGGCTACGCCGACACGATAGACTAAATCTTCTTTCAATCCACCACGATTAGTCCAAGCTGGATTAATTTGATTGTAGAGTTGGCGATTTAAAGCCCGCAGTTGTGATGCGTCGGTAATTTCTGGAACTGTATTTAATAGTGCTTCTAAATCTTTAACTGTGGTGGGTGGTGCTGCTATCGGAGTCAGAGTGGGAGTCGCGGAGGCGATGGGTGTAGGTGTTACCGTGGGGGTCAGAGTGGGAGTTGCAGATTGACTAGCAACAGGACTAGCGGTAGGTGTTATCGAGCTAGATTTTTCTTGTGGCTTTGGCTCTGGCGGAAGTACTTGCGGTACGGGAATTAAGCTAAAAGCAACTGCTGCCACTGCTACACTGGAGACACCAAGTCCAGCAGGTACAACCTGTCTGATTAATGCTTGACTAGCAACGCTACTGCGTCTGGTAACAGGTTGTAATTCTAGTGACAACTCTGGTAAAGTTTGGGTATCAGCAAAAAATTGATCCACCGCCTCGACTAAATCAAACAACTGCACTGTGTTCAGGTCTATTTCCACAGCCTGGTTACCACGGTTATGGTTAGTCTCAAAGCCTGCTGTGTCCATTTCTGAATGGACAATGAGCCTGTGCCTGTTGTTATCGATTTTTTGCAGTTCTACTAGCTCTGAATCATGGTTGTGTGCTTGGGGGTTGGGAACGCTGCTCAAAAATTCTTGAGCATAACCGCTAACTGCTCTGACCAAGCTTTCAAAAAACTCGCGCCCTCCTACTAAAGGCTGTTCATAGTTGGATAAGTAGCATTCGGCGTTTACCAAAATTGATAATTCGGGGCGCAGCTCTTGGAAATGTACCGCCCTCGTGGCATCACTTAAGCCCTCCAGCAGCAATGTGCAGTTCGGTAAACTATATTTACGTTGGATATTCATAATTATTTCACCATTAACAAGAGAAAATATACTAGGGCTTAAGAATATTTCGCTTTTTTAGCGTCTGAGTTTTACAGATATTACAGTTTAGCAATTAAACAAGGTAATGATACCTTAAGTACAGTAAGGGCGCATTTTCCCAATATAACTACAACTGAATGCAGGCGATCGCTGTGCCAAAGTCCCCTGTTTCCTAAATCTCTTCTCAAAGTACTTGACATTATCCCTGGATTAGCTGTTATATTATCTAAAGTGACATCTTTGGGGCGTAGCCAAGTGGTAAGGCAGCGGGTTTTGGTCCCGCCATCCCTAGGTTCGAATCCTAGCGCCCCAGTTACAGAGAAAAAGCAATTTTATATTGTCAAGTAGTTTTGGTAGAGACGTAAAATTTTACGCCTCCATACAGAGCGAACTACTTCTCAGATGCTTTTAGCGCCTGATCTAAAACCTGCCTTGCTTGTTCTGCTTTGGCGCGTGCTTCTTGATAACGCAGATTAGCTTGAGCAAAATTTTTGAGAACCTTAAAACCTTCTTTGAGGCGGGTAATTTCTTCCTCAGTCACTAACTGATCCGAGAAGAGAACATCAACTGCCTTGCGAATTTCTAATGCTTCAGTGCGTGATTCTTGAACTTTGAGCTTAAGGGTAGCCAAATTACTGAGAATTTGGACAGCTTGTGTAATCGCATCCTCACTGTTAGCTGTCTCAACGTTTGGTTCTTTGACCTCAATTAATTGTTGAGGGCCAAATCCTTCTTCTAGTTCCGTTGGTAGCTTGCCTGCATCCATCAATTCTATCAGTTGATCCATCGCTTTTTCACGGGCTTTGGCTGAATCTTTGCCAGAAACAGTGAGGATAATTTCTGGACTTTGAGCGAGAGTATACTGAACCATATTTAAGGCGAGAAAGTAGCTGGTTAACCAAGCCGAGGCAAACGATTCTAACATGGGGAGAGTGTCAATTAAAACCGCAGGCAATTAAAAATTACCTTTGATCAATTGTGTGGAGATTGAATTGGTAATTAATGAGCAGATTGCACAGGCACACAAAATAAAACTTTATACTGAATAAATAGAGAGTGATTTTCCCTAGGAGGGGAGGGCAATGGCTCCCAATCCCACTATCATGCAGGCTGTAGAACAACTGGGCTATCGCGTTACCGTAGGCGATGTAGCCACCCAGGCAGGATTGAATGTTGCCGAGGCTGGGCAGGGCTTATTAGCCCTCGCATCAGATGCTGGGGGACATTTGCAAGTAGCAGATTCTGGTGATATTGTTTACCTATTTCCAAAAAACTTTCGAGCAATTTTACGGAATAAATATTGGCAGTTGCGCTGGCAAGAATTCTGGCAAAAGCTCTGGGGCGTGCTATTTTACTTGATTCGCATTTCCTTTGGAGTTTTCTTAATTGCTTCCATCGCGTTAATTACAGTTACCATGATTGTGATTATGAGTGCTGCTAACTCAGATCGTGACAGCGATCGCGGGGGGAGTAATTTTGGCGGTGGTGGCTTTTTCTTTTTTCCAGATTTATTTTGGTATTTTAGCCCAGATTATCAGGAACAACGCCGTGAAAGACGCCAAGAAAGTGATCTCAATTTTTTCGAGGCTGTCTTTTCATTTTTATTTGGTGATGGCAATCCTAATGACAATTTAGAAAAACGTCGTTGGCAAGAAATAGCCAGTGTAATTCGCAATCACCGTGGTGCAGTAATAGCAGAGCAAATTGCTCCTTATTTAGATAATATTGGCGAGGGTTATCAACAAGAATACGAAGATTATATGTTACCTGTGCTAACAAAATTCAATGGTCAGCCAGAAGTTAGTCCAGAAGGACAAATTGTCTATTATTTTCCGGAATTACAAGTAAGAGCTACTAAAAAGAATCGTCGGTCGGTACCAGCTTATTTAGAAGAATTCCCTTGGCGTTTTAGTGCTGCGAGTTCTGGACAGAATATGCTGAGTGCGGGGTTGGGCGCACTCAATTTTGTGGGTGCTTTGGTATTAGGAAGTTTATTGAGAGACGGGACTGTTGCGGCTCAGATAGGTGGGCTGGTAGCTTTTGTTCAGGGGATTTATTGGTTACTGCTAGCTTATGGTATTGGTTTTTTGGGTGTACCGTTGGTGCGTTATTTCTGGCTACAGTGGCGAAATCGGCAAATTTTTGCTCGTAATCGCGATCGCCTGTTTCGGGCTAGGCTATTAGTCCAAGAAGATGCAGCGCTACAGCAAAAAATAAACTACGCTAGTCAGTTTGCGGCAGAAAAAGTCATTGGCAAAGAAGATGTGGTGTATTCTAGCGAAAATGACTTACTAGAGCAGGAATTTGAGCGCTCTGAACAAATTGATGCAGAATGGCAACGGCGGTTAGATGAATCATAAGTAATTTTAGATTCGTAATTATTTTTAGAGAGGTTGCAATGCAACCTCTCTAAAAATAATAGACATCTCCAAAAATTAATTCCGCGTTACCCATAATCCTTGGTAGGGGCGAACAACCGTTCGCCCTTACATCATTTCTGGAGATGTCTAATGGCTACTTGGGCTGAATTGGTGTCAAGGCTACACCTTTGTAATAGTGTCCCAAAATCTGCAGATGGTTAGCGCCTCGCTGGGCGAGATTATAAGCGCCCCACTGACTCATACCTAAACCATGACCGTAGCCTAGTCCTTGGAGAACAAAACTTCCGTCAGCTCCCTTATTGACTTGAAAACGGGTACTTTTCAACCGGAGTGCAGTCCGGACATCTTCACCTTGTAGTATTTTAGTGCCCTGATCGCCAACGATTCGGAGAGCTTTGACGCTACGGAAAGGTGATAATGCTTCCGCAACTATATCTTTGACGTTACCGACACCAGCAATTCTGGAGCCGATTTCATTGGGAGAGAAGGTTCTGACCCAGTTGCACTCGCGGATATTTTGGTCGTAGTCTTGAACCGCGCGTAGGTAGGGGAGAGTATTTCCCCAAACATCTTCAACATTCTCTGTGTGTCCCCCAGAACAAGCGTGGAAGACTGAGAGAATGATTTTGTTGTTGTAAGTTAATACTTGCCCTGCGGTAGTATCTACTGCAGCATAAGTATTGGGAGATTCACTGATAATGCCTTTGTAAATTTGCCAGCGATCTGGGCTATCACCTAAATCATAAATGGGGTTACTGGTGCGCTGTTTTTCCCGTTCGTAGAGGGCGTAGGTACGGGCGGCGATCGCTTGAGCTTTGAGTGCTTCTTGAGGCCAGCGGGCGTCCATTTCGCCGCCAATCACGCTGTAGAGATACTCTTCTAGGTCTACCCAGTTCACGGCCGTTAAGCCTTTTTGTGTGGGAATCACCAGAGTTCTACCGCGATACCAGCGATCGCCAATATAAACAAATCCTTTACCTGTTGGCTCAATCCAAAATAAACCAGATTGCCATTTATCTAAAGCCACTCCACCGGGGATAGCTTGGGCATAAAATGAACTTTTAGCTGGTAATTGTCCGAGACTACGACCAGTACTATCTTTGACCGTAGCAGTCGTAGAACTACCAACTCTTACTTGATTCACATCTCTCTCTATGGCTACACGCAAAATTACGGACGCTTGCGCTGGCGCCACTAACACAAACCATAAGCAGATACCCACCCACCAATGGCGTTCTTTGATCTGGGAAAATAAAGAGCTGAATAACAGTTGGAATTTCATGCTGCTCGTGTAATCACATCAGTATCTATTTGACGCTTATCCATCCAGTAGTTTCCCATAGATAGTCAACTGAAGGATGAAGTATGAAGTATGTAGACGCGGAGCGGCTTGCCGCAGGCTAGGATGAAGAAGCGGAGCGGTCAGGGAGTCGCAAGCTGGGATAAAATTACCTCGCTGATTAGATGTAGTTCAAACCTCATCGCTTTATGGGTGAGGTAATTTCATACTTCAGCCTTTAGTTGACATTCTCTTTACGATAGCGTCTATCAATGAGATGAGACAGGTTTTGCAACATGAGGGGTTCCCATTTCTCAGCTATTGGGGATTGTGATATTTGGGGAATTATGAAAAATCGAGCGATCGCACTACTACCTTCACGCCGTATGCTGGACGTAGTGTGATTGCGGCTTGGGGTACGATGGGATGCTCTGGGACAAGAGTTAATTCAAATTTGCGAGCAATAGTCGCTAAGATTAAAACTGCTTCTAAAAGTGCAAAGCTTTTACCAATACAAATGCGGGGGCCATCGCCAAAGGGAAAATAAACTCCTCTGGGTAAACTTTTCTCTAAATCGTTAGTCCAGCGCTCCGGTTTAAATACCTCTGGTTCTGCAAAATAACGCGGATGGCGATGCATCACCCACTGGCTCATCATCAACATACAGCCAGATGGCACCTCATAGCCACCAATTTCGCAATCTTGAGCAGCTTCACGAGCCATCATGAATACGGGAGGATAAATCCGCATCGCTTCCTTGATGACCATCTCGGTGTAAGGTAACTGTGGTATGTCTGCAATGCTCGGTGAATTATTGCCTAAAACTTGTTGTAATTCCGCTAACAATTTGTCACGAACTTGAGGATAACGAGATAATAGTAACCATACACCTGTTAAAGTATTAGATGTAGTTTCATGCCCTGCTAGCATTAAAGTGGCAATTTCGTCGCGTAATTGGCGATCGCTCATTTGGCTACCATCAATTTCATCACGAGCCTCCATCAACATGGAGAGTAAATCTCCTGAATTTTCATTACTCGTGCGCCGTTGATTAATCATTTGATAGATAGTTAGATCCATCTGCTCAACAGCATTTTTATAACGAATATTTTCAGGTATAGGCAACCATTCTACAAAAACAAAATTTTCTTTACGCTTACTTTCAAACCAATCCATTGCTGAGTTTAACGCCTCAGCAACATTTTGAGCTTCTTGATCTGCAAGATCGCGGTTAAAAATTGTCTTCATCACAATATTTAAAGTCAAACGCATCATATCCTGATGCACATCCCGCGTTTCTCCATCTCGCCAAGTCTCAAGCATTTGTTCAGTATAACTAACCATGATATTCCCGTAATTAGCGATGCGTTTTTGGTGGAATACTGGCTGTAATAAACGACGCTGACGTAACCAAGATTCTCCTTCACTTGTTAAAAGTCCTTCACCCACCAAGCTTTTGAGAGCGCGTGAACCCCGACTTTTGATAAAAAAATTTCGCTCTTTCAGCACCTGCTCAATATAGCTAGGATTAGTTAATAAACAAGCTGGATTTAAAGCTAAATACATAGGTACAATATCGCCATATTCACGACCGCACCTAGTTAAAAAATCGAGAGGAGCCTGTCCAAAATCAACCAGACTACCGACAAGAGAATCTCCTTTTGGCCCAGGTAATTCAAATATAGTTTTAGAGGTCATATTTGTGCTAATTTTAGGGGATATAACAATTTTTGGTGAATACGCATGTAAAAAATCAACACATATTGGTGTTGATAAGTAAATATTGAAAAGCTTTCTATCTCCAGACTTCTATCACAAGGAAGATATCAACTACAAATATCTTTTCCTAGCTCTTTTTAAAACATATCTGGATATTTTCATCACTCACAAATTACATAATTACACGCTTTATTCCCTAACTCCTAACCCCTAACCTTAAGAAACTTCGTTAGCAACAACACCAACTAAATTTAAATTGCTCAAAATTTCTTTAGCCTGAATCAATTCATTTCGCTTAACTTGACCAATGCGACTCACCATGATGATTCCATCACATAAGGGGGCGAGAATTCTTGCATCAACCATATCTGAAATTGCCGAAGCATCAATCAATACTAAATCATAATTCTGCCCAAAATATGCAATTAATTGTTTCATTCTCTGAGAACTAAATAGCGTCACTGTATCTTCTGGAAAAGGCCCAGCAGTCAAAACATCAATAGATGGGTGAATGGGTTGGATATATTCATGAATTTGGCTATTTGTTTCATCAACTAATAACAGAGACAACCCCCAATCATTAGAAATTTCTAAAATATTATGTAGACTAGGACGCTGGAGATTAGCATCAATCAGCAGTACTCGTTGATGCATATGAGCAGCACTAGCTGCTAATCCCAAAGCTAAAGTTGTTTTCCCTTCACCAACCGATGTTGAAGTTAACAGCAGCGATTTTACAGGCGAGGAATGTTTTAATATCTGTAGGTTTTGGTAAATTATTTCTAAACTTTGGTGATGGGGTAGTATGACATCGTTTGCTGTTATTAAATATGGTAGATTTTTTTCTCTTTCATTAGATAGGTTTGGCAAACGCTTTTTAAACCTATTCATGCTTAAATTGGGCATTTTACCTAATAATTGGAGACGCGCCAATCTTTGTAATTCTTGTGTGGAATAGATCGATTTATCAAATAATTCCCAAATTACAGCAACCAAAATACCTAAAATTGGCCCAGCTATCACGCCTACAAATAAAAGTAATGACTTGTGATTACTAATGTCAGTTCCAATTGCTGGTTCTTGCAAAACCTGCCAATCAAACCCACCTTGAGCAATTTTTAATCCTAATAATTGTTGTTGTTGAAGCAATTGTTCAAGACTTTTTTGATTAGTTTCTACGTCTGGGAGTAGTCGATTATATTCTGCTATTAAGCTTGGGTATTTTTTCAGTTCTACTCGCAGATTTTGTTCTGATTCGATTAAACTTTTTTCGTTAGCAATCAATCCTAAAGCTTTTGTTTGTGTCTGAATAACCTCTGCCATTAATTTAACATCAACACCTTCGATTTCATTTGGTACTGATAGCGATTTTTCAGAATTACCAGGATGGATAACTTTATTTTCTAGTAATTTTTTTGCTTCTTGTTGTAATAACGCCAGTTGATTTTGGCGTTGCTGCTTTAGTGTTTGTACCGTGGGAGAAGCATCTGTATAGCGCTTTTGTTCTTGAACTAAAGTTAATTCAGTTTTTTGAATCTCATTGAGCAAAGCTTGATAACGAGTCGAGCGGTTTAAATGAGGAGTAATCAGGGCGTTTTGGGATGAGGACGCCATTTTTTGTTTTAAGTTTGCATACAGGGTTTGTACTTGTTGAATTTCCGCGCTGGTAGTTTGTAAATTCTTCTGGATATCAGCAAGAGATGTGAGTAAAATTTTACTTTGTGCTTCTGGATCTAGTAGGTTATGTTTTTTGCGAAATTCTTCTAGCCGATTTTGAGATTGAATTAATTTTTGTTTAATTTCTGGTAGACGGGCGTTAATAAAAGCTAAACCTTGATGCAATCGCTCATTTTTCTGTTGGATGTTGTAATCTTGATAAACTGTCTGTAAGGCTTGCAAAACTCTTTGCGTTTTGACTGGATCTTGGTCTTGAAAAGAAATTTCAAATACTTGACTAAAAACCTTGTTAACTGTTCTGATTCCTTCTAATTGTGTAACTTTTAAAGGTGGTTTTTTATCTTCCTCTTGACTAAAACTGATATCTTCTACGGTAATATTTGGATAGTAAGGACGCAGTAAATCTACAGTTTTCCGGATTAACTTTGAACTCAGCATCAGTTTTAACTGAATTGTATATTCAGCAACGTGAGCAGCAGAATCTGTAAATTTAATTTCTGAATTATGTTGGCTATTATTTGAGCTTAAATCTTCTTTTAATTTGGAAATCACTAACATCTGCATTGAACTTTGATACATGGGTTTGTTAATGATAGTCATGAAACTCGCAAAAGACATAACTACGCCAGAAACAACCAATATCAAATATCTGCGACGAAGTAGAATCGTAGATAATTTTTTAATTTTAATCAGACTTGGGGAAGATGTATTAACCATTTGTCCTTGATTCAGACTACTATCAGCCATTATCAAAGTCCTCTGATCTCACAACAATATATCCGGACGATTATGAGAAAACCTGTTGAAGATTTTCTCTAGCAATAGACGTAGCAGTATGTGAAATGATTCTGGATTAAATCGACAGTTTTCTATATTTTTACGGTTGTATTATGATTTTATGTAATTTTTATTTCTATGTAAAAAATATTTTTTACATTGATAAATAAGTGATTGATCTTGAACAAGATAGCCATTATACTAATTAGTCAAACTTATTGGTATTAATTACAAAGCAGTCAAATCTTTTCTAGAAGCAGCGTTGCAAATTTTATACAATAAAAATATATTTTACGTATTAAAAAATTTGGAGTAAGCGCACTACGCTGAATCTAGGTATATCAAGATGATTTGAATTGGTATTCATGAAAAAAGATAAACCCGAATTATCATCATAATTCGGGTTGATTGTGTTGTTAATTTACAAATATCGCTATGCTTCTAAAGCCGATAAAATGCGATCGCTCAATGACCAACGATTAGAATTAGGTCTAATCCAACGCTTTTCTGCTTCGTTATAATCACGCTGATGTATGATTGCAGACATCAAGTCTTTTTTCTGTTGTTCTTTAAGCTGCGATACCATTTTTTCTGCGCCTCGCAATGCACAAGTCTGCTCAAATGCTGTTTCTGAATTATTAATGATCTGGAGAATTGTATAAAAATAATTTGGATCACCTGACCATTCCACCACAGATAATCCCAGCAATCGTTTACCTTGGTCGCTCGATTTGAGCAGTTGATTCACTTCCTCACTAGAAAAATTCACCTCTGGCGCTAGTGCTCGCATTCTCCCTGCAATTGACTCCATTTCAAAGGTACGCTTGGCGCCGGCGGGCATAGTATTTCGTAATTCTTTGTAACGTTGGCTCAAGCGCTCCATTTGCTGTCTAGCTTCGGATATGGGTATCCTTGATGCGTATTCTTTTTGCCATTCATGGCGAATTTGGCGCATTTCTAGCTGTTGTTGGGGTGGTGCGACGTCTTCTGCGAGCTTGGTTTGCTCAATCAAAAACCCCAGGGTATCCCCGGTTAATGACTGTAACATAGGCATCATGCTGGAGCCAGTAATCTCCCCTGCGGGTGTTTTCACTGCTCCCCCAGTTAAAGCAAAAATCTTGAGTACAGATGGTACCCAAAGCAATGCTAAAAACACGGCTGTTGTATTTGTAACCTCAAATTTAAATGTTAATTTTTCGTCTTTGTTGATTTGAAAAGTGCTGAGAACGATAAAAATAGTAGTAATAATTAACCAAGTTTTCGGTATTTGGATAATTTGTTTGAGTAACCAGTCTACAGCCTCTCTAGAAATCTGGTTTTTACCTGTTTCTTTATCTGAATTGTCACCCATATTTTTTGATCAAGTTATCTTGATTAGTTGTTTATAGCATTGGGGCGGGAATATACCCAACACCCCAATTCTTTAACCTTAGCCAGAGTTACCAATAACGAATTACCTCTAAATTATTGTCGCTGGCGGCTTTTAAAACTACGCCTCGCAATAATTCATGTTTGAGGGGGAAAACATTTTCTGGCTCACAGACCATTAAATGTTGAGCGCGTTCATAAAGTGCGATCGCTACTTCATTATTATGAGCATTACAGTAAATCAACCCGTGAATTTCCGAATAAATTTCTGGTTGCTCATAAAAATAGCGTGACCAAGCTTGACTCAGACCGCGCTTTTCGGTTTTCGCCAAGGTGGCTTCATTCGCACCAGCACGCATCGCACCAGCACCGCGAATGTCTAGTAGTTTTAAATTTTGAGTGGGCTTAACTATGGCTACTAGATGGTCTGTAATTTCTACACAACCAACGCTGCCAAAAATTTCTACTAGACAACTAGAAAGTTTAGGGGCAACATAATATATACCACGTTCTCGATCGTCGCAGCGCTCACAATCTGATGGTTCATAACAAAAACTAGGACAGTTACCTCGATGATGATCAAAGCGATGAAGGGGACCCCAAAAACGAAAAGATAAAGCAGTCGGACTATATTCCGTCTGGAATATTCTGACAACTTCCGTGCCTTTTTTTAGGGTGTACAATTTTGGTTTTGGCTTGCTAAAGCAAGGTGGCGGAACGATTAGCTTAACCACCTCCATCACTCCTCATCTAATTAACTGACAACAACAGAATACTTCAGGTTTCCGATTTTCCAGATTTCTATAGACCAGCACATTCAACCTTATATATTGCAACATTCACTGGTCTTCTACGTGTTTCCGGAAGGTTTAAGTTTTGTAAGTGTGATTCCCTATACTGTTGTCAGTTTTTCACTTTAGCAGATAGATGACAATTACCCCGAAGGATAATGTTGGTGGTTGACAAATAGGGGCTGGGGGTTGGGGATTTTAGGACATCAACAGAAAACCTTTTGCATAAATGTTTTTTGGCGTTGCTGAATTGACATATGAATTTATCTCACGCATAGACGCGGAGCGGCTTCCCGCAGGGTAGGCGCAAAGGCGCAGAGAGGAGGACGCAAGGAAAGACCTAATCCCTAATCCCTCATCTCTCATCCCTAATCCCTCATCCCTAACTCCTAATCCCTAACCCCTAACCCCTGCTAAAAAAATTGAACCACAAATGAACGCAGAATGGAGTCTGTGTTGATCTGTGGTTCTTAATTGTTTGTCAAGTTTTTAAATAAATTGATCTAGAAAATTCCCACTGTTTGCGCTTCAGCAATCACGTCGTTGATTTGACCTAATTTCAAAGCTTCTACGGGGGTAAGTTTATTTAAAGCTGCGTTGGGTCTAGTCAACCATGTAATTTTTGATAAAGCTGGAACCTTCAACGCTTTTAAAACATCTGGTAGTCCAGCAATTACGCCGTCTGGCCCTTCAGGATCAAATTGCCAAGCGGGAAATTTCCAAACTCCGTTATCTTGGGCGGCGATTAAGCAATTTTTGCGGAGACGGTCATGGGGGGTTTGTCGAGTGGTATTGAGCAATTCGGCTACTTGTGGCGCTGTTATTGAAGACTTGAGCAGTTCTTGTCTCCATTTAAAGTTTCTGGCGAGGGTAGCAAATTCTAATCTAGTGTGTTCTTCATCACTGATACTCTTAGCGCCCAATTTAGCAGCAAAATTTGTTTCAGCCTGAGAGTATTTTGGGTTGGTCAGAGTGGTTTCTAGATTTTCGGCTAAACATTTAATTTCTTCAGGCTGTAAAGAATTTAGATAATCTTGAAATCCTAGTGCTATGCGCTCTAGTGCGTCTTGCATTACGTCTTTTGCGGAAGGAGCGTCTATGGTGACGTTAATTCCAGTCATAATACCTCCTTAAGCAACTGTCTATCATAGTATTAACTCAGATAATGTAAGAGATGTCAAATAAGCTAGATTTCTAGATTCGCATTTTTTGGTGTGATTTACAGCTGGGTTTGTGGATGATTTGTGAATGACTTGTGCATGAGTTGTGCATGAGTTATTTTGTCTATATCAATAGATATATAGGTGATGGAGTAGAATGAGTGGGCGATCGCTCCAAGCATCCACCGAGGGAATTAATAAAGCGAAAGCGGCGCTAATTAGTCATTCTTTGACGCAGCAGGGTTTAGCTGGGGAATTAGGGATTAGTCGTCAACCAATCACTAAGTTTTTTCAAGGTAAACCGATTGACCGCTATATTTTTGTGACAATTTGCGAAAAGCTCGACCTTGACTGGGAAGAGATTGTGACTGGGTTATCATTCCCGGAAATGGAAACAGCTGCGAGCATTTCTGAGATTGAGGCTTTGGTGCAGACTACGCGAGAAAAAGTTTTTGAGAGTATTTACAGGCGTTGTGGTGTGATGCGGGTGCTGAGTATGGAACAGCCGATGCGATTGGAAGATATCTACACCGATGTTGATATTTTAGAACGGGTGACTAGTCGCAGACGATTAAGTGTGGCGCAACTGTTAGAAAATGTTGACTTACCGCAGAAACGGTTTCCGGGAATAGAGGTGGTGGAACGGGACGACAAGCTGATGATTTTGGGTAAACCGGGAACAGGTAAAACCATATTTTTGAAATGGCTGGCGCTGTTGTGTAACTGGGGTGAATGGAAAAGCGCGAGCGTACCAATTTTTATCACCCTTAAAGATTTTGCTGAGACGAGGGGACAGCCAAGCTTACTGGAATATATTGCAACTCAGTGGGCTGAGTGTGGAGTTGTGACAATCCCAGTCACAGAAACTCTGCTCAATCAGGGACGGGGAATGGTGTTGCTGGATGGGTTAGATGCGGTGAGGGAAGGTGATATTGAGCGAGTGTTGCGAGAAATTCGCCAATTTACAGCGCGGTTTTATCGGAATTGGTTAGCGATCGCTACTCAAATTGCATCTCAAGAATACATTTTTGAACAATTCACTGAAGTGGAAATTGCTGATTTTAATTATCAGCAGATTACTGACTTTGTGAGCAAGTGGTTTTCATCCCAAGAGCCAGAAAAAACAGCAAATTTTCTGAATGAATTAAGAGCAAATTTGCCACTGCAACAACTAGCAACTAATCCTTTAATTCTCACTTTATTGTGCTTAATGTTTACAGATAAAGGTAGTTTTTACGGACAGTTTGGGGAAATTTATCAAGAAGCGCTAGATATATTTTTGCATAAATGGGATGCTCAACGCCATATAGAGCGATCGCCAATTATTCAACAATTTTCCCGACAGCAACAGCAAGATTTACTCGCTCAGATTGCCCGGCTTACTTGGCAACAAAGCCAGTACTTTTTTCCCAAAACATTGATTGCCGCACAAATTACTGAATATCTTCATCATTTGGGAAATTGCACAACTGATAGTGAAACGATTTTGAAATCGCTGATGGAGAGTAAAGGGTTATTAGTTGAGCAAGCAGTGGGTATTTACTCTTTTGCCCATTTTGCTTTTCAGCAATATTTAGCTGAGAAAAACTCGGCTAGTTGAGCAAAATTTGCCTGTTTCTTGTTTCCTACTATACTACTCCCATCGCCCTTCTTCCCAAGCTTTAATCGCATAAAATACAGAAGAATAATCATCATTAGCAAACGACATTTTCATCGCTGCTTGTAGAATTTGTCTCACCCCTTTAATACTACTGATATCTAAATCAACTGATTTGGCTTCAGAGATAAATAAATCTGTATCTTTGAGCAAATGTTTAGTTGGAAAATTGGCATTAGCAAAATTACCATCTAACATTCTTGTCAGTTTCTTGTCAAAAGTAGGTGCATATAAAGCACTTTCTCGGAGAATTTGCATAAACACTTCTGCGTCTATACCTTGACGCTGGACAAAAGCTAAACTGAGAGCAAAGCTAGTGGTGAGAGATGCAATAAGTTGGTTGAGGGCTAATTTCAAAGCGGCTGCAGTTCCGACATTTCCTATCAGTTTGGGTTCTGGGCCGAAGTGTCGCAATAATCGAAAGTGACGCTGGAATTGTTCTTCTTTCGCACCCACCATGACAATTAAATTACCTGCTTGCGCTTCTGGGATGCTTCCCAATACAGGCGCTTCTAAATATTCACCACCTGCAGCTACTACCGCATCTCTAATTTCTTGGCTTTCGGTGGGGGTAATTGTCCCCATTTGAATGACAGTACGCCCGGAAAGGGTGTGCCAAGAAGTATCGGAAAGCAACACACTATAAATAGCCGCCGTGTTAGTGAGCATGAGAATTATGCAATCAGCCGCACGAATTGCATGGCGGGGATGTGTTGCAATTTCTGCACCAGCTGCTTGTAGTGGTGCTAATTTTTCTGGGGTGCGGTTGTATGCAATTAATTCTACATTTGCGGCTAACAACCTTTGAGCCATTGGTAGACCCATCAATCCAGTTCCCAGAAATGCCACCTTCATGTTTACGTTCCTTTAATACAGCAATCGCGTTTCTATGATTTAGTCAACGGTGAACAGTTATCAGTGAGGAGGATTGGGGGCTAGTACAAAAGGCTGAAGTATAAAGTCTAAAGTATGAAATAAAGAAACCCTTTATTTATCACCCGTTACCTACTCAACTGATAACTGGTTTTCACATTTGGTAATTAGCCACCTGCGGCAAATGTTGCCATAATTATGACCGACAGTAAAATCCCAGGCGTGAGTAAGGTTGCTAGCATTAACAGATCGTGAGTATTCATGATTGCTACTTTGGGAGTGGTTTTGTTTTCACTGTAATCACTGTTATGCTAGTTCATTCAGACTAACGCTGCCTTAATAGAGTTTTAATTTTTAAGTGTTACTTTTACTCTGGCACAGTTAAGCCTTTGAGGGGTTGGGATATTTGTTTTTGTGTCAATCCTTTGCTTTGAACCAGGACGCCAAAACTCCCTAAACCGGAAGGGTCAATCAGTTGGTGGAGTGCTTCGCGCCGTTGGAGTAACTGGGAAAGGGATTGTTGTTGATGAGAAAGAGCGGCTATCCTTTGGCTTAATCCCAAGACCATCAAAAATAATCCCTGCTGCGTCAAACCGACTAGATTTAAACCACAGCGATCGCCCCATTTCTCTAAGGCTGTAAAATCAACGTGGGCGGTGATGTCTTGTTGCCCAATGTTAACGTAAGGGTTGTGATGGTGACGATGCTGATAGTAGCACTGTAGTGTTCCCTGCGATCGCCTGGGATTGTAATAACGACTTGCAGGGTAGCCATAATCAATAGTTAGCACATATCCGCTCTGTAAGCGGTCTGCTACTATACTCAACCAGTCCAAAGCAGCCAAATTAATTTCACTCCTGTAACCTTCTTCATAAACACTCTGAGTCAAATCAATTCCCACTAAATCAAAATACTCAGCTAATCGTGGTGTCGAAGCTTCACCTGTCACCTCAATAAATGACGGTGTGGACTGGGAAAGCAAATTTTCCCCCTTTTTTTGCACTGTTACATAAATCTCTCGCAGTTCTCCCCCTATCAACGTGAACTGATGGACAGGGAAAGCATCGACTAATTCGTTGGAGAAAAAGCAACCAGTGATAGAGTTGGGCGGGATGTCTTCAAGATTGCACCAACGCACAGGTAAATCTCGCAAGCGTTGCTGTTGTTCTTGTCTTAAAGTGGGGGATTTTTCAACAATTACATACTCTAAAATGGCAAACAAATCTGGATGATGTCGCTGATGGTATGTGAGGATATGGGTTGCTAGCAATCCTTGACCTGCGCCCATTTCTACCAGGAAAAAAGGTACAGGACGCTCTAAAATTTCCCACATCTGGGCAAATTGTACCGCCAGTAACTCCCCAAAATCAGCCCCAAGGTGAACAGAAGTGAAAAAATCGCCGCCTTTCAACCCCAATTTGACGGCGCTGGAATAGTAACCGTGTTCAGGGTTGTATAAAACCATGTCCATGTATTCAGCAAAGGTAATTCGCTGTTGGGGACTGTCGGCGATGTGGTTGGCTATAGCTAAACACAGTGCTGGATTGAAAGCCATAAACTTGATAGATTCTGGAATAATCATATAGCGATCGCTCTATTTTCTGACTATTCCCAGTTCTCAGCCTGATGTTTCTCACTCCTCGCTAACAACACCGCATTCTTGACCTGTAACCAGCAATGTTAATAATCTGTTCTAGAGTCGAGTGTGATTACGGAAAAGTTGTAGATTAATTTTGCGGCAGTGACGAAATTTTGGATGTTGTAGAGGAGTTACGGAAATGATTGACCATGATTGTTTGTTCAAAGAATTGATTTCCACATTTTTTGTGGAATTTTTAGATTTATTTCTGCCGCAAGTAGCGAGCCAAATAGACCGCGATTCAATTCAGTTTTTGCCACAATAGGTATTTAATGATGTCACTTCTGGAGAAAAGAAAGAAATTGATTTGTTAGCACAGGTTAAATATCAACAGCAGGAAACTTATTTTTTAATTCATGTCGAAAATCAATCTTACAATCAGTCTGAACTTGCCAAGCGGATTTTTAAATATTTTGCTCGACTGTATGAAAAATATGATTTACCGATTTATCCGGTGGTAATTTTTTCATTTGATGAACCGAAACGCCCAGAACCACAAAATTATCGAGTTGCTTTTGCTGATTTAAATGTGCTCGATTTTAATTTTGCTGCTATTCAACTAAATCAGCTCAGTTGGCGAGATTATTTAACTCAACAAAATCCAGTAGCTGCAGCTTTGATGGCAAAAATGAATATTCCCCGCTCAGAACGTCCACAGGTGAAGGCGGAATGTTTGCGGTTGCTGACCACACTTAGGTTAAATCCAGCAAAAATGCAATTAATTTCTGGGTTTGTGGATGTGTATTTGAATTTGAATAAAGCTGAAGAAGAAGTGTTTAAAGCGACAGCCGATAGAATGGGATTAAACAACGAAGAGGTATATATGGAAATAATAACAAGTTGGGCAAGAGAAGGTTTGGAAAGAGGTCTTCAAGAAGGTTTGGAAAGAGGTCTTCAAGAAGGTCTTCAAGAAGGTCGTCAGCAAGCACAAGAAGAGATTGCACTAAATTTACTCCGCAGGGGGATGACAATAGAAGAAACTGTAGAAATTACTGGGTTAGCTGTGGAACGAGTGCGGGAGTTACAGGCGCGGTTACAAACGGAAAATTAAGGAATAGGGCGGACATTACCCGCAAAATTAAAGTTACCAAAATTATGCATCTATCTCTAGCCTGGAGGAAAGAGTCGTGAAAGCAGCCTTGATGACAGCAGCGGGTAATTCCGGGGTGTTGCAATTACAAGAAGTCCCTCAACCTACGCCAAAAAGCACCGAACTTTTAATTCGCTTAGTCGCAGCTGGTGTCAATCCCATTGATACCAAACTGCGTCACCGGGGTACATTCTACCCCCAGCAAATGCCGGCTATTTTGGGATGTGACGGTGCTGGTATTGTGGAAAAAGTAGGTGCTGATGTGCGAAATTTTCGTCCAGGAGACGCCGTATATTTTTGCTATGGTGGCTTAGGTGCACATCAAGGAAATTACGCAGAATATAACGTTGTTGATGAGCGATTCGTAGCCCGTAAACCTTCTTCCATAACCTTTGCAGAAGCTGCTGCTGCACCTCTAGTATTAATCACCGCTTGGGAAGCTTTATACGAACGAGGAAGATTAGAACCCAGAGAAAAAGTATTAATTCATGCTGGTGCTGGAGGCGTTGGACATGTAGCAATTCAACTAGCAAAACTCAAAGGTGCTGGTGTTGCCACCACCGTCAGTTCACAGGAAAAGGCGAATTTTGTCAAGCAATTAGGTGCTGACGAAATCATTTTTTACCAACAAACAGACTTTGTACAGGCGGCTTTAAATTGGACTAATGGCGAGGGTGTGGATTTGGCTTTTGACACTGTTGGTGGTGAAACCTTTGACAAAACCTTCCCCGCAGTCAGGATGTACGGCGATATCGTGACGATTTTAGAACCACCAGCCAACACCAATTGGAAAATCGCTAGAAATCGCAATCTCCGCATCAGCTTAGAATTAATGTTGACACCGATGCTGCAAGGAATCACTGAAAGTTCACAGCACCAAGCAGAAATCCTCGCACAATCTGCAACTTGGATGGATGAAGGTAAGTTAAAAATCCATGTTAGTCACAAGTTTTCCCTCGCGGAAGCAGCAAAAGCTCACCAATTAATCGAAAATGGCTCTATCACAGGTAAAATTGTTCTGCTGATTGCCGATGAATAATTAATTTGTATAGATCATATTTTCAACGCGGCGAAAAGTTGCGTGCGGGGGTTCCCCCCGTTGAGCAAACTTTTCAAGACAGAGGGGCGCGGAGGTTAAACGCAGCGAAAAGTTTGTGGGGAAGGTCTCCTTCCACAAAACTTTTCAAGACAAAGGGACGCGGAGGTTTTTCTTGGCGATACTCCGCGCTTTCCTCGGCGATACTCTGCGTTTTTATCTTCCTCTTTTTTCCTTTCCCTGCTGCTGCTATACAACCAGAACGCACTCCTTTAACTCTGGAAATATTGCAAGCACGACTCCACGCACCAATTATGCGTGAAGGTAATTTGATGGTAAATTTGCGGCAAATGGTTATAGATTTACGACCAGAAAATTTGGTTTTCCGCGATAATTTTTACCAATTACTGCGAAAAGAATTACAAAAAACTGGAGGAAAAACTTTAGGTTTAGACTTGAGTTATTCACTAATTTTGGGAGATTTTATCGGGAGTGATTTAGGGTTAAAAACACCGCTTTATGCTCAAGCGATCGCTCCTATTTTTACGGCTACTGAACAAGAACAATTAGAAAGTTTGCGTTTGGTTTGTTTATCAGCTTTGGCGATTGATTTACCTGAGTCTAAAGATTGTCGATCGCTGTTAGCATCTCCAGCGAATATATCTAGTGAGATCAATGTTTTTCGCGGTGTTTTAACTTTGGTACAAACCCGGTTTAATGGGGAAGTTAATTTTGCCAATACATTTTTTTTGCAGTCGATTGACGCCCAAGGTGCAATTTTTACTCAACCGACTAACTGGACTGAAGCTAGATTCAGTCGTGCTGTTAGCTTTAATGGTGCTAGCTTTCGACAATTGAGTAGTTTTTCTGGGAGTATCTTTTTTAATAAGGCTAATTTTAAGCAAGTACAATTTCAAGAAGTCAGTGATTTTCACGGCTGTATTTTTGCAGATAGCGCTAATTTTAACCAAGGTGGTTTTAAGCAAGTAGCAAAATTTAGTAGTGTACAATGGCAAGGAGATGTTGATTTTTCTGAGGTGAGATTTGCCAATCAAGTACAATTTACTAAGGCTAGTTTTGAGCAATTTTTATTTTTAATTGAAACCAGTTTTGAGCAAGCTGTGAGCTTTCGGGAAACGCAATTCAATCAATCTGTAAATTTGAAGGGTGCGAGTATTCTTAACCAAGCAGATTTTAGTGATGCGAAATGGGCTAAAGATACTTTTTTAAATATACCTGGTTTAACTTTTAATTCTAACCAAGCAAAAATTTTAGGTAATCCTGGACAAATTGGGAAAATGTTTCGTGTACCTTCACTGCAAGGTAATCAAAATGTGTTAAGAAATTTGGGACAAAATTTCCGTCAGCAGCAACAAATTGCTGATACTAATCAATTAGAGTATACTAAACAGCGATTGCGATTAATCGAATTAACTCGCCGTTTGATGGCGACAAATATTAATAGTGCTGATACCGCTAATTTACAAAAGCTGGGTTTTTCTGCAAATCAAGCATCAGCAATAGTTGAACGCAGGTTGAGCAAATTATTTCGTAATCGCAGTGAGTTATTAACTTTAGCAGATATTGATTTGGAAACATACAATAAATTAAGCGATCGCTTAGTTGTTAGCGAACCTCTCTCTTTTGGCGGATGGTTATTACAAGCTTGGGGTTGGTTGGCTTTGAGTGTGTTATTACTATTAAGTGGATATGGAACAAATTTTTGGTTAGTTTTTGGTGTTGGTGGAGTAGCGATCGCATTTTTTGGCTTAATATTTTGGTTAGTAGACCGCTATCGTCGCTTACATCCTGTAGCAATTATTCCTACCAATTCTGAAGCCATATCTATTTTAGTTAGTTTTAGCTGTTTGACATTTTTCAGCCTCTTAGCTATTTTCCGCAATTCCGAACAGCCTTGGCTAACATTAGGTTGTCTTTTAATTATTATTGTCCCTCTACCAGTGGCTTTAATTTGCCGACTTTACCAGCAGGGACGCTACCACGATTTAATGGATGTTTCCTACTTCACAGAAGATGGTACTATGCGACAGTTACGATTATTAATTGGGCGCTTACCAATCATACCCAGAAATCAAACTTTTAGAGAAAGATACATGCCTTTGTTGAGCGATCGCGGTTGGAATTGGTTGAATTATTATGACTTTAGTCTCAACAATTTAGTCAGATTAGGATTTAACGATATTCGGATGCGAGATGAACATTTACCAGGAATTATCGCCACACTTGCTTGGTATGAATGGAGTTTGGGAGTACTTTATATCACTTTAGTTTTGTGGACTCTCTCACGCACAATTCCCGGATTAAATTTATTGATTTATCTCAAATAAAAACTATTATCCATTTTACTATGTCAATTCAACGCCAAATTCAAAGTATATACACTGATGGAGCTTGTACAGGTAATCCAGGCCCTGGAGGTTGGGGTACTGTAGTTTATTTTCATGATGGTTCAATTCATGAAATGGGCGATGCATCTGCCCATACAACTAATAATAAAATGGAGATGCAAGCGGCGATCGCTGCGCTAAAATTCTTCAAAACATCGGGACAAACTCAATCCATTACTCTTTATACCGATAGCGAATACCTGATCAACTGCGTGACAAAGTGGATCAAAGGTTGGAAAAAGAAAGGCTGGAAAAAAGCCGATGGTAATCCTGTCCAAAACCAAGATTTGTTAGAAATTTTAGATGACCTCAATAGCAACTTAGTCAATTGGCAACATGTCCGGGGTCACTCAGGTAACATAGGTAACGAGCGCTGTGATGCGATCGCTCGCGCCTTTGCTAGCGGTAAAACCCCCTCCCTACAACAATCTTTCGCTATAGATTCTCTACGAGAGCTATCGCCAAAAACTGAAGTAAATGTAGCAAAAGTGTCTGATTTCCAGGTTGACTCTACAATAATTAACACACACGAACAAGAATTTAGTACTCTGCTATCAGACTTAACTATTATGGAGTCACATATCACACCTACTACTGCCACAATTGACGAAAAACCGCCGGAGTTGAGAATCACACAACTCCGCAACTTGGTAGAAACTCTGCGGATTGCTGATGAAATTGCTACTAAAGGTTACTTAATTACCAGTTCCGAACTCGCCGACCTGATGGATGTTCACGCCAGCGCTGTCACCAGTCGAGGCGATCAATGGCGCTGGCGAAACTGGATTGTTTCACGAGTCAGGCGTGAAGGTAATCAAATTCTCTGGGAATTAGAACGGGGCGATCAAATTGGAGGTGAAGCTGAATAATTGGGTATAAAAAATATTACCCATACTTTCTTCCCCGCCACTCTCGTGGTGTGTGGAATGCAGATAGGAAAATTCGCAACACGGCTAAAGGGTCAGCCAGAGGGGAAAGCCAAAATAACCACCCGCCTTTGGCGTTTTGCAGGTCATAGGAGGGGGCGATCGCCAACAGCATAGCAAAGCGAATTACCAACAAAAATACATTCAGTCCCAGCAATAACAGACGGGGCGATGAGGCGAAGGGGGGCTGGGGGGAAAGCAAAAAGTAGACGACAATCAGTAAAGGTAAACCCTGAACTGCACAAAGTAACCACAAATCCGCCCAAATCTGCGCGCGGGGTGATGCATCTTTTAAATCTAGGCTCCTTCCCCACTCCTTCCATGTCTCAATTGCACCTTCATACATCCGTACCTTGAGTATTTTTGCACCATCCAAAAAGCCCACTTTAAACCCCTGGGCGGCTATATGTCGCGCCAAAGTCACATCATCACAAAAAGAATCACTCGCACTTGTGTAACCGTCCACAGCGGCTAATACGGTGCGACGGCACAAAAAGCACTGTCCATTAGCCATGACCCTTTCTGGTTGTTCTGTGTTAATTCCCGCCGGATCAAATCGATATAACAGAGTCATCAACAAAGCTGGTTGTAACCAGCATTCCCCAGGGTATTTGAGGACAAACTGAGGTGAGAGCGACACCAAATCATATCCTTGGGCTGTAGCTGTTTGCAGCAAACCAGCCACCAAACCAGGATCAGGTACTGTATCTGCATCCATACCCAAAAACCATTGACTCGCTTGTGCACTGTGCAGAAAACCATTATGCAACGCCCAAGGACGCCCCACCCAACCAGGAGGGAGGGGGTCGTCTGTGACTAGGCGAAAGCGGGGGTCTTGTTGTTGTGCAGCTTTCACTAAATCAGGGGTACCGTCTTGGGAATTACTGTCCACAACGATAATCTCGCGGACTTCATAGCTTTGGCGACTCAAGCCGGCTAGCAAAGGACTAATCCGCAATGCTTCATTGAGTGTAGGGACAACAACACTGACAGTACCTAAGAGGTCGGGTGTCGGTTGCTGGGGTTGAATGGGAGGATGGCGTCTGGGGCCTTTGATTAGGCGCGAGAGGAGAATTGCTGTTGCTGGTAGTTGAATGAGTAGCAATACGAGTAGTAAGAAGCTTTCAATAATTGAAGCGTCTGTCATGTCACAAATGTTTTAGAACATATTTAACAGATTAGTCCTAATTTGTGCAGCGCTTACGTGGAAACTGGTTGAGATGTTTGCCAAAAAGCATCGCAGTTTTTTGTCATAAATTACAGTTTAGGCGATCGCTCTTGCTCACAAAATCAAAATGCTTGCACAATCCCAGGGTACATTTAGGAAAGATGACTACCAACTGACGCCAGTCTTTCTTCTATTCTTAATTCACCCATGTTAATTTTGAAAAGAGTTCCCTGGGTTGCTCTCTTACTAGTACTACTTAGTTACAGTACCTTGGGGTGGGTAATATCCGAGGCTCATCCTCCCCGTTTTGTCTGGCCGGTGGTCGTATTTGCTATCCTGCTTTTAATCAGCAGTTTGACCATTCCTTGGTCGCAGATGGCGGAACTTTCTCTTTTCTTTTTTAAATCCAATACCCGGACGTTCGTGTTTGCGCTTTCTCTAGCTTTATTGTTCTTTTTAATGCTGGCTTGGTTCCGGGTGTTTCTTGATACTCTGCTGATTATCTCTGCAGCTATATTAGCGAAAATTGACTCTCAAGCCTCTGGGCTAAAACCAGGACAAGCTTTTTGGCTTACTTCTGTCTTTTCTTTAGCAGGCTTGGCTTTGGGTGTGGCGTTACAAATGGTTTTCAGAAGTTGATTTCGTAACCTCAAACCTTTGTAAAGACGTTGCAATGCAACGCCTTTACATTCATTTGGTTTCGATAATTTGGGTTAACTATTCACCAACAGCGACTTCAGCCGCCGCCGCAACTGGTGTATAAACGCTAACTTTTTTACGGGATTTACCCTTGCGCTCAAAGGTGACAACGCCGTCAATGAGAGCGAATAGAGTATCATCACTACCGATACCGACATTATTACCAGGGTGATATTTTGTACCACGTTGCCGCACAAGGATATTGCCGGCGCGGACAGCTTGACCACCATAGCGCTTTACGCCCAGGCGTTGAGCGTTAGAATCACGACCGTTGCGGGTACTACCTGTTCCTTTCTTGTGAGCCATAATTTCCTCTGATATCTCTTCGTATTTTTATTATTCAGCAGCTTCTGCAGCAGATTGGCTATCGACCTCTGGGTTTTGGGTGCTTTCAGCTTCTTGAGCCGCCAACACTTCACCATTCAGGTTAATAGAGTTAATCATCAGTCTGGTGATTTCCTGGCGATGTCCCCGTTTTTTGCGGGTTTTCTTTTTAGGCTTCATCTTATAGACCAGGACTTTACGACCTCGCAGATGTCTGAGTACAGTTCCTTCCACGGTCGCACCTGCTACACGTGGTTGTCCGATAGTAACTCCGCCGTCGTGCGCTAATAGCAATACTGCGTCTATTGTCACTTTTTCTTCTGGTTCGACACTTAGCAGCTCGATGTCATAAAATCGACCCGCCTCAACTCGTATTTGTTTGCCGCCAGTTTCAATAATTGCGTAGGTCATGGAATTGTCCTTGTGGTTGCCGTACAGGTAGCTAGTTTCATCTCTTGTAGAGCAGCGATTTTCAGCTTTCACTAGCTTTTGCAGTATGTCTACCTGATCCGAGCAGGAATTAGACAGACAATCTAAAATTATAATTTATCGTGTGTAAGTAGGTCAACTAATTAGCCATGATACAGGGAATAGGAGATAGGGACTAGGGGATAGCGTTGCTTTATGTCCTCAACTATTTGGTGACAGCTGAAGAAAAGAAGAATTTTCGTCTGCTTGGCGAAATGGTGATTTGTGGTTGTGTAGTTAATCTGGACACAGAACAGCACCAAAAATCTGAGCAGAGGACTTTGTTGCTCAGGTTTTTTTTATATCATAGCCAGCAGAGGCTGGAACCTATAGCTGAAGTCTGAAGTTTGAAGTCTGAAGTATGTAGACGCCTGAAAGGCGGCTTGCCGCAGGCTAGTTTGAAACTGATAAACTTGTATACTCAGCTTCTGATAGATTTGCAATGGTTGCTTTATTGACGTCGCGTACTGATGAAAAGAATAGAAGTTGAACAAAGAACGATTTTTATCGGGTTAGCAGGTAGTCATGGTTATGGATTAAATCGTCCCGATTCTGATTTCGATTATCGGGGTGTATTTATCGCACCTAAAAGATATTATTTGGGATTTGACCATGTAGAACAAAAAGAATCTGGTTGGGATGAACCGGGAATATTTCCCTTTTTGGATGACAATAAAGATACGGTTATTTATGAACTCAAGAAAGTCCTGCAGTTATTATCGGGAGCTAATCCCAATGTTTTAGAGTTGTTATGGTTGCCTAATTATCCTGTATTGACTCCTGTCGGACAGCATTTAATTAATCATAAACAGTTATTTTTGAGTAAGAAGGTGAAGCATACATACACTGGTTATGCTTTTGCTCAAATCAAAAAGATGGAAACTCATCGCAAGTGGTTGTTAAATCCTCCACAAAAGAAACCATTACCCGCAGATTTTGGTATTGAAGATGAAGCACCACTAATTAAGGAGGATTTAAATGCTTTTTTGGAGTATTTATATAATTTAATTAGGGGAAGGATTGAGTTTTTGGAAGAAGCTGAACAGTTATATCAACTGTTGACAGCGGATATTGATTTTAAAGGTGTGCTGAAGCAATATACTTTGCCTGATGAAACTTTAGAATACACCCAAAAGTTAACTAATAGTCGTAAAGATTTTATTCGCTTACTGCAAAAAAGCCAAACTTATCAAGTAGCGTTAAGAGAATGGAAAGCTTATTTATCATGGCAAGAAAATAGAAATCCCGTGAGAGCGGAAATGGAAAGAAAATCTGGTTTTGACTTGAAGCATGGGATGCACTGCATTAGATTACTACGCAGCGGGTTAGAAATATTGAAAACTAGTCAGGTGTTTGTGGATAGGAAAATAGCTGGTGATGTTGAAGATTTAAGAGCTATTCTCCAGGGTGAATATACATATGAGCAGGTGATGAAAATGGCAGAAGATTTAGTTGCTCAAATGGATATTATTTATGACCAATCGACACTACCTCACAAACCTGATGTATCACAAATTAATGAGCTGTGTATGGAATTGGTGGAGATGCAGGGGTGGTGATTTGTCTGCTGTTTGTGATTCTTTTTATAGGGTTTGAATTAAATCGACAAAACCATAGAAACTAATTAATAGTAATAATAGTGCTGTGATTTTGGTGACTCGTGATTGGGGTGAGGGCACGATCGCTTCTCTGACTAAAATAGAAATAGAAGCCCCGACTACTAAGCTCAACCCCAATACTAGGTATGGTCTGTCTGGTATAATCGAGGCAATTGCTAGCATGGCGATCGCTAGCGTCAACATCAATAGCTCTATAAACCGGGGCGGGTTATATTGGCTAGCTAAAACAAAGCTGCTGAACCAAAAATTCCACAATCTCATATTTTAGTGGTTTTGGGGAATTACAATTTACCAACTACCTTACACCAGTTTTCAATTGACCTGTGCCATTTTTTTGTGCGGTGTCATTTTCTGGTAACTCTACACCAAAGACTCGCGCAAAGGCTTTTTCTACTTTGTAGCCGGAATCAATTGATTCTAAGGGGTCTTTCCGCAGTCGGTGACGCAGACATAAGGTAATGACACGTCGGATATCATCAACTGTAACTTCGGTGCGTTCTTCAAAAGCTGTCAACGCTTTGGCGGCGCGGTTGGTGACGATATCACCCCGCAAACCATCCACATCTAATTCTGAGCAGATTTCCGAAATTTTCACCCGCGTGTCATAGTCGCTTTTGACTGCTGACAAGAGATTTTGTGCCTTGACAATTTTCTCTTGTAATGCTTCTTGCTCTGGTTTGTATTTTTCGACGAACGCCAGCGGGTTTTGGTCAAATTCCGCTCGTTGTTCCACGATTTGTACTCGCAGGGCTGGTTCTCTGACTGTGTGAATTTCGGCGTGCATTCCGAAGCGGTCTAGAAGTTGGGGACGCAGTTCGCCTTCTTCGGGGTTTCCTGAACCGACGAGGACAAACCGGGCGGGGTGACGGATGGAAATTCCTTCTCTTTCTACGGTGTTCCAACCGCTGGCGGCTGAGTCGAGTAATACGTCTACGAGGTGGTCGTCGAGTAAGTTAACTTCGTCTACGTAGAGGATACCCCGGTTAGCTTTGGCGAGTAGTCCTGGTTCAAAAGCTTTGACACCTTCAGATAAAGCTTTTTCGATGTCGATGGTACCGCAAACCCGGTCTTCTGTGGCGCCTAGGGGCAAGTCTACCATCTGGACTTTTTTGTGAGCTATGGGAATTTCTGCCCCTTGTTCTAGCAATTGGCGGACTTCATCGCTCATGACGTCAGGGTCGCTGGGGTCGCTATTGAAGGGGTCGTTAGCGACGACGGGGATTTCTGGGAGGAGGTCGGCTAGGGCGCGGATGGTTGTTGACTTACCGGTACCGCGATCGCCCATAATCATTACACCACCAATTTTGGGGTCAATCACGTTTAACAGCAGTGCCAGCTTCATTTCTTCCTGACCGACAATTGCTGTAAACGGGAATACCACACGTCGCCGACTGGCTGTGGTTTGAGCAGTAGGACTCACTAAAATTACCTTGCCAAAATTTTGTTATCACCGTTTTTTATTGTGACACAGTTCGGGTATTACGAGATCAACAGATGTTCTGACAAGGGGATTTTTCCTGAAATTTGTACATTTTTCTGATTTATTTGCATAATTTTGACGCCAGAATTAGATAAGTATAGCGATTGGTGGTGAGGTGAGTGGAAAGAATTTTTTTCAACGCAGAGGGGCGCGAAGGTAAGCGCAAAGGTACGCGGAGGAATACGCTAAGTAGCTGGTGTGGTTTTATTTTGAGTTTTCTATTGGTGGTAATTTTATGGCTTTAGATTTGCAGAAATTTTATCAAGCAACTAACCCCAGCCGGACTTTGGTGATTAATGATGAGGTGGATGCGAAGTATTATATTGATTTTTCGTCGGTGCGGGGTGGGGATATTATTAGTCGGTTGAAGCAAAAAATTACGTATTTTCAGCCTAATGAACCGACTTGTACGCTGTTTACTGGGCATATTGGTTGTGGAAAATCGACGGAACTGATTCGGCTGAAAGCAGAATTGGAAGTTTTGGGTTTTCATGTGGTTTATTTTGAGTCGAGCGATGACTTGGAAATGACTGATGTGGATATTGCTGATGTGTTGTTGGCGATCGCTCGGCGTGTGAGTCAAAGTCTGGATAAAATTATTCTGGAGAAGAGTGACCGTTTGCAGGAGTTGTTGGAAGGTGCATGGAAGGTGCTTAACTCTGAGGTGACGGGGGTAAAAGTTAAGGTTCCTGGGGTGGGTGATTTTGGTGTCACGGCTGAGAAGGAAAAGTTTTCTTTGGCTTTGGGTATTGGTGAAATTACTACGAAGACGAAAAGTGACCCCACGCTACGGGAGAAGTTAAATCAATATCTCGCACCACAAAAAAAGCAACTGCTGACAGCGATTAATCAAGAACTCTTAGAGCCAGCAATCGAAAAACTCAAACAACAGGGTCAAATGGGTTTGGTGGTGATTGTTGATAATCTCGACCGCATTGATAACCGCGCTAAGTCTTGGGGACGTCCACAACAAGAATATTTGTTTGTAGACCAAGGGGAGTTTCTGACTAAGCTGAATTGTCATCTGGTGTATACAATGCCGTTGTCGCTGAAGTTTTCTAATGATTATGGAATGCTGACGCAGCGATTTCCTGAAGACCCGAAGGTGCTGCCGATGGTTCCTGTACAATGGCCGGATGGCAGTGTTCATGCTCAGGGAATGGCGCTGATGCAACAAATGGTGTTAGCCAGAGCCTTTCCGGATATACAAGCAGATGAACGCCTGAATTATATTACAGAAATATTTGATAGTCCCGCCGCCCTGGAACGGTTGTGTATTATGAGTGGCGGTCATGTGCGGGATTTATTGCGGTTGGTGAATACTTGGATTATGGAAGAAATGCAACTTCCCCTACGCCGTGAAACTTTAGACCAAGTTATTCGCGCTCGTCGCAACGAAATGATTTTACCGATTTCTGACGAAGAATGGCAATTGCTGCGCCATGTGAGGCAGAGAAAAAAAGTCAGCGACGACAACGGATATCAAAAACTGATTCGCAGCCGTTTTGTATTTGAATATCGAGATGGGGGTGAATCTTGGTTTGATGTCAATCCCATTTTGGTTGAAGCGAGGGAATTAGTTTAAAGGTGGGGAGGTGGGGAGGTGGGGAGATGGGGAGGTGGGGAGGTGGGGAGGTGGGGAGGTGGGGGGATGCTTGAGGATTAAAGGCTCGCGCTTGAGGTTCAAAGGCTGACGCTTGAGGTTCAAAGGCTGACGCTTGAGGTTCAAAGGCTGACGCTTGAGGTTCAAAGGCTGACGCTTGAGGTTTAAAGGCTCGCGTTTGAGGTTCAAAGGCTGACGCTTGAGGTTCAAAGGCTGACGCTTGAGGATTAAAGGCTCGCGCTTGAGGTTCAAAGGCTCGCGTTTGAGGATTAAAGGCTCGCGCTTGAGGTTCAAAGGCTGACGCTTGAGTCTTAAAGGCTCAAACTTTAATACCCACACCCCCATCACCCCATACTTCGGCTCCGCTCAGTACAAGTCTCCCCATCCCCCCACCTCCCCATCACCCCATCCCCCCACACTTCCCATCCCCCCATCCCCTCTTTTTATTAAAAAATGACCAACGAACAATCTGTGCAACAATTAGCTTGGGCGATCGCAGCTGCTCAGGGTCAATTTAAGTTGATATTGGCACGGTGTAATTATGCCAGTTTGTGCGATCGCTTGATTGAACGACTACAGGCGATTTCTCAGGTTGAAATTAGTGTTTTACGTCTCGGTGCGTCTCGCAGAACTCTCTACACGGTGATTCGTGAGGAGTTTGGGGAAGAGTTACCAGCTTGTTTGATGGTTTTGGGCTGGGAATCGGTGGAGAATTTAGCGCAGATGTTGACGAGCGCTAATCAAGTTAGGGAAGAATTTCGTCAGCATTTCCCTTTTCCTTTGGTGTTGTGGATTAATGATGAAGTCTACAAACAAATAATGCAGCTGGCGCCTGATTTAGAAAGTTGGGCGATTACTAAAAGTTTTCCGATTTCTCAAGCTGAATTAATCAATTTGATCAGCGAAACTGCTAATCAATGGTTTGGTGATAGTTTTCAACTGAGTTTTGATAAATATCTCCATTTAGAAACAGAATTAACTGCAGCGCAGCAAGATTTAATTGGTGATCATGAGGAATCGAGTTTAGTAGTCCAAGCTGATTTAGCGTCTTTATTAGGGTTTAGTAAACAAATTCATCAAAAATTAGATGCTGCTTTGGAGCATTATCAACAAGCTTGGCAATTTTGGCAGCAAATTAACCGCAGGGAACGGGCGGGGAAAATCCTCGGTGAAATGAGTTTTTGCTATTATCTCAAAGCGGTTAACCAAGCAGATGTTCATCATCCAGATTGGCAAGTTACTAAGCATTATGTCCAGGAATATATCAAGTTTTTAGTCGAAGCGGAAAACCCGACTTTAATTGCCAATTCCATCTATAGATTTGGTGAAGTCTTGGCTAAATTGCAGCAGTGGATAGATCTAAAAAATTTTGCTGAACAAGCTTTAGCAATCCATCAGGCTCAAAGTCAACCACGGGAATTAGCGAGAGATTATGGTTATTTAGCAGAAGCTGCACTAGCGCAAGCAAACTGGACAGAAGCGAGTCAGTTCGCCAACCAAGCTATAGAATTTTTTTCGACAATTCCTAGTCCAGAATTAGAGAATCAAGGGGGATTTTTAGCTGAGTTACCAGCTAAGATTTTAAATTCTCGTGATCAAAGCTTATATCAGTTTCTGCTGGGGCGTGCTCAATATCATTTGGGACAAATTTCTGCAGCTATTCACAGCTTAGAAACTGCAGTGCAAGTGGGAAATCCCCAAGGAGACGTGAAATTTTATCTGGAGATTCTCGGTTTTTTACAACAGCTTTATTTTCAACAAAAACAATATCTACAAGCTTATAAAATTAAACAGCAACAGCGTTCTATAGAACAGCAATTCCGCTTGCGGGCGTTCGTTGGTGCGGGTAGATTACAAGCGAGAAAACAAACTTTATTAGAAACATTAGACGTAGAGGCGCGAAACTTCGCGTCTTTATTACAAGATAATATCGCCACGGAGATTGCTGCATCTGGGCGTCAATTAGATATAGAAAGATTAACACAACGCATCGGTGAACCAAGTTATAAGCTGATAGTTATTTGTGGGCAATCTGGAGTTGGTAAAAGTTCTTTGGTCAATGGAGGACTTGTCCCCGCTTTGAAAAACAAAGCTATAGGTATTCAGGATAATTTACCGATAGTCATGAGCGTTTACTCCAACTGGGAAGGGGAGTTGGGGCGGTTGTTGGGTGTTGTTTTGGGAGATGAGGGTGATGAGAGAGATGGGGAGGTGGGGAGATGGGGAGGTGGGGAGGTGGGGAGGTGGGGAGGTGGGGAGGTGGGGAGGTGGGGAGATGGGGAGATGGGGGGTGTGGGGATTAAAGGGTCAGGCTTTGAGGCTCAAGTGTCAGGCTCTGAGGCTCAAGTGTCAGCCTCAAAGGCTCAAGTGTCAGCCTCAAAGGCTCAAGTGTCAGGCTCAAAGGCTCAAGTGTCAGGCTCAAAGGCTCAAGTGTCAGGCTCAAAGGCTCAAGTGTCAGGCTCAAAGGCTCAAGTGTCAGGCTCAAAGGCTCAAGTGTCAGGCTTTGAGGCTCAAGTGTCAGGCTCAAAGGCTCAAGTGTCAGGCTCAGAGGCTCAAGCGTCAGGCTCAGAGGCTCAAGCGTCAGGCTCAGAGGCTCAAGTGTCAGGCTCAGAGGCTCAAGGGTCAGGCTTTGAGGCTCAACGGTCAGCCTATCTCCTCTTGCAATTGCGTGAAAATGAGCAACGCAATCTGCGGACGGTGTTAATTTTTGACCAATTTGAGGAATTTTTCTTTGTTTACCCCGAACCAGCGCAGAGGAGGCGATTCTTTGAGTTTTTGGGGGAGTGTTTCCATGTGCTTTCGGTGAAAGTTATTTTATCTTTGCGGGTAGATTACATACATTATTTGCTGGAGTGTAATCGTTTGCCGAGCATGAAGATTATTGGCAATGATATTCTTAGCAGTCATGTGCTTTATCAGTTGGGGAACTTCTCCACTGCTGATGCTAAGTCAATTATTCAGCGGTTAACTGAGCAAACTAGTTTTCGCTTGGAACCTGCTTTAATTGACCAACTGGTTGAAGATTTAGCTGCGGAATTGGGAGAAGTGCGACCCATTGAGTTACAAGTTGTGGGAGCGCAACTGCAAACAGAGAACATCACAACTCAAGCACAATATCTTTCTTGCGGTACGAAACAAGAACTGGTGAAGCGTTATTTAGCGGAAGTTGTAGAAGATTGCGGCGAGGAAAATCAACAAGCAGCGGAAATTTTACTATATTTACTCACCGATGAAAAAGGAACGCGCCCTTTGAAGACGCGCACAGAATTAGAGCGCGATTTGCAGCAGTATATCTTGGTTGGGGATGTGACAACTGCTAAGACCAACCCCACGTCTCTGCTTCAGCGAGGTAATGTTCTCTTCACGACCTTGAGAAAAAAGTCGCCACAGACCCAAGAATCAGCAGACAAAGACAATCAAGTTTTTCCCATCAGCAATATAGATTTGATTGTCGAGATTTTTGTCAAATCTGGCTTAGTGATTCTACTACCAGAAACTCCCGCCGACCGTTATCAATTAATACATGATTATCTAGCCGCCTTTATCCGCCAGCAACAAGAACCGAAATTAAAGCAGGTGATGGCGGAACTGGAAAAAGAAAGAAAGCAAAGAAAAATTAGCGAAACCAAGCTCAATCGCTTCCTCAAACGCGCCCTTTTTGGTTCCGTTGTAGCTGGAGTAGTTTTAGCTGGGTTGGCTGGGGTGTCAGTGCGATTCGCATTTGTAGCGGAAGAAGAAAAACAAAATAGCTTAAGTGATAAAATCAACAACCTCAATGATTCTTCTGAAACGTTTTTTGCTTCTGAAAAGCATCCAAATGCCTTGATAACAGCATTAAAAGCAGGGATAAAACTCAAAAGTGCATCTTTGCCATCAAAAAGAAGCGATACCCAAATGCAGACGGTAGCAACTTTACAGCAAGCTGTTTACTTAAAACCAAAGGAAAAGCCAGAAAATCGCGCCATAGAGGTTAATACTTTACAGGGTCATAGCAATGCGGTTATTAGCGTCAACTTTAGCCCCTCAGGGCAACAGCTAGTTTCTGGAAGTTATGACAACACTATTAAACTCTGGGATGTCGCCACAGGTAAACCACTCAAAACCCTCTCAGGGCATAAAGATACAATTATTAGCGTCAGCTTTAGCCCCTCAGGACGGCAGCTAGCGTCTGGGAGTCGTGACAACACTATTAAACTCTGGGATGTCACCAGAGGTAAACTGCTCAAAACCTTGTATGGGCATAGCGATGCGGTTTATAGCGTCAGCTTTAGTCCGGATGGGCGACAGCTAGTTTCTGGAAGTCGTGATAAGACCATCAAACTCTGGGATGTCGCCACAGGTAAACTACTCCCAACCCTCCAAGGGCATAGAGATACAATTATTAGCGTCAGCTTTAGTCCGGATGGGCGACAGCTAGTTTCTGGAAGTCGTGATAAGACCATCAAACTCTGGGATATCGCCACAGGTAAATTACTCAAAACCTGGACTGGGCATAGCGATGTGGTTAGTAGCGTCAGCTTTAGTCCGGATGGGCGACAGCTAGTTTCTGGAAGTGGTGACAACACTATCAAACTCTGGGATGTCTCTACAGGTAAACTAATCAAAACCTGGACTGGGCATAGCGATGCGGTTAATAGCGTTGGATTTAGCCCTTCGGGGCAACAGCTAGTTTCTGGGAGTGATGACAACACCATCAAACTCTGGGATGTCTCTACAGGTAAACTACTCAAAACCTTGACTGAACATAGCGATGCGGTTAATAGCGTTAAATTTAGCCTCTCAGGGCGACAGCTAGTTTCCGGAAGTGGTGACAAGACTATCAAACTCTGGGATGTCTCCACAGGTAAACTGCTCAAAACCTTCTCTGGCCATAGCAGTGCGGTGATTAGCGTCAACTTTAGCTCCTCAGGGAAAGAGCTAGTTTCTGGGGGTGGTAACAACACCATCAAACTCTGGGATGTCACCACTGGTAAATTGCTCAAAACTTTCTCTGGGCATAGCGATGCGGTTTATAGCGTCAGCTTTAGCCCCTCAGGACAACAGCTAGTTTCTGGGAGTGGTGACAACACCATCAAACTCTGGGATGTCACCACTGGTAAATTGCTCAAAACCTTCTCTGGGCATAGCGATACGATTTATAGCGTCAGCTTTAGCCTCTCAGGGAAAGAGCTAGTTTCTGGGAGTGCTGACAAGACCATCAAACTCTGGGATGTCGCCTCTGGTAAGTTGCTCAAAACCTTCTCTGGGCATAGCGATGCGGTTTATAGCGTCAGCTTTAGCCCCTCAGGGAAAGAGCTAGTTTCTGGGAGCGATGACAATACCATCAAACTCTGGGATGTCACCACTGGTAAATTGCTCCAAACCTTCTCTGGGCATAGCAGTTGGGTTCTTAGCGTTGGCTTTAGCCCCTCAGGGGAACAGCTAGTTTCTGGGAGTGGTGACAAGACCATCAAACTCTGGGATGTCACTTCTGGTAAGTTGCTCAAAACCTTCTCTGGGCACAGCCGTGGGGTTCGTAGCGTCAACTTTAGCTCCTCAGGGAAAGAGCTAGTTTCTGGAAGTGCTGACAAGACAATAATTGTCTGGGATTTAAATCTTGATGATTTATTACGCAGTGGTTGTGAGTTGCTGAAAAATTACCTCACTGCTCACCCAGAGGTGCGAGAGGAGTTGAGGGAGTGTGGGAGGTGAGGGGGTGATGGGGTGGTGGGGTGGTGGGGTGACCATTGGTGTCAACTTAAGCTAAAACCTTTGTCCCCCAGGCGTTTTACCCCACCCCTTAATCCCCTCCCCTTGCCAAGGGGAGGGGAGGTTTTGCGCGAGCAAAGCCGGGGTGGGGTAACGCGCATTGTCATGGTAAGTGAGTGAATCCAAAATCGAGTTTTGACAAGGGTTTCACGTTAAGTTGACACCAATATGGGGTGACTTGTACTGAACGGAGCCGGAGTATTAGTAGGATGCGTTAGCGGAGCGTAACGCATCTCATATCATTTCACGTTAATGGCGATACTTCTAAAACTTCTCATTGTGAGGCGGGACAAGGGTTTACAGATGGCTGATTGCTGGGCTGACCTACCCGCCTGGGAATCAATTCCCAGGCTAATAGCTCAAGTCTACTGAAGTAGACTAGGGTTTTGTGCGAATTTTCAGTCATCTTGAGATGACTTTTGCTGTGAGACTCACAATTCATTGTGAGGCGGGACAAGGGTTTGACGTTAAGTTGACACCTATGACATCTTGTCCACCCCATCACCCCACCACCCCATCACCCCATCACCCCATCACCCCATCACCCCATCACCCCATCACCCCATCACCCCACCACCCCATCACCCCATCACCCCATCACCCCACCACCCCACCACCCCACCACCCCATCACCCCACCACCCCACCACTCCATCACGTCGTATACTCAGCGTTAATCTTCACGTAATCATAACTCAAGTCACAGCCCCAAGCTTTACTTGTACCATGACCATTACCGACGCTGACGGAAATTAAGACGGTATCTGTTTGCAGATATGCTCCTGCTGCGGCTTGTTTCAAATAGTTACTCGCGGCTGCGCGGTCAAATGGTGTCGGTTGACCGTTTTCTAACATTAAAAAGTCGCCTAGTTTAATCTGCAAGTTTTCTTGCTCAAATGCTACCCCTGCTCTACCTGCAGCGGCGGCGATGCGTCCCCAGTTGGGATCGCGGCCGAAGATGGCTGATTTAACTAAGGATGAACCGGCGATGGTTTTGGCGATTTGACGGGCGGAATGTTCGTCGTTAGCGCCCATGACTTGCACTTCTAAAAGACAGGTGGCTCCTTCGCCGTCACGAGCGATCGCTTTTGCTAAATACTGACACACCGCAATTAACATGGCTTCTAATTTTTCCGCTTCTAGTCCCATTTCGATGATGGCTGGGGTGCGGGATTGACCGTTAGCTAAAGCGATTAAGCTGTCGTTGGTGCTGGTGTCGCCGTCTACGGTGATGGAATTGAAGCTTTTATCGGCTGCTTGGCTTAACATTTGTTGCCATAGGGAGGGCGAAACGGCGGCGTCGCAGGTGATAAAGGCGAGCATAGTGGCCATGTTGGGGTGAATCATCCCGGAACCTTTGGCTATTCCCCCAATTCGCACTGGGCGATCGCCGATAGTGGTTTCTAAGGCGATGGATTTTGGCACTAAATCTGTGGTGATAATTGCTTTGGCGGCTGCATCTGAGCCTGTGGGTGATAACTCAGCGACTAGTTGGGGGATACCCTTTTTCATGGCATCCATTTTAATTCTTTGCCCAATTACCCCGGTGGAAGCCAGCAAGATAGAATCTGAGGAAACATTGAGTGCTTGGGCGATGGCGATCGCTGATTCTTGTGCATCAAACCAGCCTTGAGTTCCTGTGGCGGCGTTGGCTTGTCCGGCGTTACAAAGAATCGCCCTCGCGCCCTGCTTCGATTGCAAACGTTGACGACAATAATCTACACAAGCTGCTCTCACTTGAGAGGTGGTGAATACACCTGCAGCGATCGCTTCTACATCTGAGAATATCAAAGCTAAATCAGGCAATCCCGATGGTTTCAACCCCGCAGCGATTCCTGATGCTTGAAAACCCCTCGGTGCCGTGATTCCGCCAGGGATTTCTTGCCAGTCTGCCATATTTTTTCTCCCACAACTCTCTAGTGGCTCGACTGGCGATTATATCAAGTCTTGATCACCACTTCATATATTCTTGCTCAGTAAAAATTGAAAAAGGAGAGCCACTTGGGTCGCTCTCCAGATCATCAGGGTGCATCTACATAACACAGTATACCACTTTATGCGTGAGGGGCAATACCCCTTAAAAACTTTTTGAACAAATATCAACATGTTATGAAGACTCAATACCAGTATTTTCTGTGATAGCTGAAAAATTGCCAAAAAAAAAGAGAGCCGCTTAGGCATCTCTCCAGATCATCAGGGTGCATCTACATAACACAGTATACCACTTTATGCGTGAGGGGCAATACCCCTTAAAAACTTTTTGGAGAAATATCAAAGCATCGTGAAGACTCAATACCACTAATCTCTTTGATAACGGGAAAATTGCCAAAAAAAAAGAGAGCCGCTTAGGCATCTCTCCAGATCATCAGGGTGCATCTACATAACACAGTATACCACTTTGTGGGTGAGGGGCAATACCCTTCATTACCGCAATAATTTTTACTAAACATGTAAGTATCATTGAATAACAAAAAACTATCATAAGTGCTTGTGCAAGACTAAGAGCAACGGAAAGTTATCTAGATACCGTTTTCGGAAATGTTTGGTGGGAATAATTTTTCGGAAATTTTTTGCTTGTTATTTGTCTTCACCCTGGTACTTGTGCGGTTCAACTGGAAAAAAATTTAAGGAGTATAGTTGAATTCACACATTACCAACGCGCATTCATTTCGCAAAGTATAACACTATGGAGATGGCGATAATACAGATTTTGTCAGGGTTTGTGTAAAGACTTCACAAAGCAAGCAGCGCTCAAACTGCAAAATTTACGGTTGCTGTTTCGTAGTTAGCACCACCCTATCTTAAGTAAATATTCTGTAGGGTGTGTTACGGCAATCTCAGCATTTGAGTATCAGCAACAGTATAAATTGCTGTAACGCACCCCACCTACTAACGGGATAAACCACTAAGCGTTAAGCTTCTTCTCGACCAATTCATTAGTCAGTTTCGGGTCAGCGCGCTTGCTGGTCTTTTTCAGAACTTGTCCGACAAAGAAGCCTTTGAGGTTGATGTTACCACCGCGATACTTTTCTAATTCTTTAGGATTAGCGGCGATGACTTCATCGACTATCGGTTCTAAAACGCTAAGGTCAGTGATTAACTCTTGACCGGCGAAGGCTTGTTCTGGAGCCACACCATTGAGCAAATCTGGTAACTTTTGTTTAGCTTGGGCGTTGCTGATTTTACCTTGCTCAATGCGGGTGATGACGTCAGCTAAATATTCGGGAGTCAAACCGATGGCTGTGATACTGAGTTTTTGCTTGTTGAGGTAGGCAGCGATATCTTGAGTAATCCAGTTAGCGGCAGCTTTAGGATTAGCACCTGCAGCGATCGCACTTTCAAAATAGTCAGCCACTGGTTGGTCTTCTGTCAACACTCTCGTATCATAAGTTGACAGTCCTAACTCAGCTTCGTAACGGTGGCGTTTTTGCTTGGGAAGTTCTGGAAGTTCGCTGCGCCATTGTGCTAACTGTGCTGAGGAAACCTCGATGGGTGCTAAATCTGGTTCTGGGAAATAGCGGTAATCGCTAGAACCTTCCTTCACCCGCATACTAATTGTGCGTTGCGAACCTTCTTCCCAGAGACGAGTTTCTTGGATAATGCGTTCGCCGGCTTCCACTGCGGCGATTTGGCGTTCAATTTCATATTCAATCGCCCGTTGAATGGCGTTGAATGAGTTCATATTTTTAATTTCTACTTTTGTGCCAAACTTCTTTTGTCCCACCGGACGCACGGAGATGTTGACATCACAGCGCAGAGAACCTTCTTGCATGTTACCGTCGCTGACACCGAGATAACGGACAATCCGGCGTAATTCTTGAGCATATTCGGCGGCTTCTTGTCCAGAGCGCAAATCGGGTTCAGAAACAATCTCCACCAAAGGTACGCCAGCCCGATTGTAATCTACCAGCGAATAAGTGGAACCAGCAAGACGCTCACTACCCGCATGTACCAGTTTGCCTGCATCTTCTTCCATATGCAAGCGAGTAATGCCAATGCGCTTAGGGGTAGCGTTTCCCTCAGCATCTACCAACTGAATTTCGATCCAACCATGTTCAGCGATGGGTAGATCGTATTGAGAAATTTGGTAATTTTTCGGTAAATCCGGGTAAAAATATTGTTTGCGGTCAAATTTACTATACTCAGCGATTTGGCAATTCAGAGCTAAACCTGCTTTCACCGCATATTCCAGTACTTTTTGGTTAAGTACAGGTAGAACCCCTGGTAAACCCATACACACAGGGTCAATGTTAGTATTGGGTTCAGCACCAAAGGCTGTGGAACTGTTGGAGAAAATCTTGGTGTTTGTACTGAGCTGACAATGGGTTTCTAAGCCAATAATCGCTTCATACTGAGTTTTTACGGTTGTAGCGGAAGTCATAAAGTCAAAAATCCGGCATCATCTTTGCTAGTGGTACTATTGTAGCTGTGTCGTCAGCGCCGCTGAGTCGGGATTTATCACTTAGCAAGATATGATGAAAGCACGGCACACAATCTTTTGCTCTGACTGAATACCGTGCTCCCGCTATTTAACTAAAAACTTATCTCTGTTATGCAACGGAGACAAGTTGTTGTTGATCTATTTGGCAAAAAGTTAACTCTCCAGCACTCCAGGAGTTATGTTGAATAGAGGATATGGCTTTAAAGAAAACTTCCTCGCAATCTTTGCCATGCAATTCAATGGCAATATTTTTAACTTTTTTTAACCACTCTTGATAGTTATGTGCAAAAACTTCCAACTCTGCGGTTTCAATATCAACCTTGAGGATATCAACCGTCTTCAAATCAAAATTATCCAGTAGAGACTTGATATCTATAGCATTCAAAGCTGGTGTTTCTCCAGGTTCACATGGTCTTACTTGCACAGCCCACTCACCATTATCTTGCAATGGTCTGTCAATTACTAAATCTACCGTGCTCGACCAAATGGCTGAATTGATCATATGCACGCGATCGCCATAGGGTGCAAGGTTCTGAGCACAAAGCTCAAAGTTTTCCGGGTCTGGCTCCACAGCAATGATTTTGGCTTGGGGATATTTATTCAACAAATATACGGCAGAGTAACCTACATTTGCTCCACAATCGATAATCCAATCAACGTTCTCAATGTTACCTAAGCCAGCATATTCTTCGTTAACAAAAATCTGGTCGAATACGAAACTATCACTAGTACCATAACGACAATAAACTGGGTATTTGATGTTTTTTACAAATAAGGGAAATTCACTCCCTTTCACTTTCATTCCCAATTTATTGACAAAGGGATAAAACAAAGATTTGGCTTTATAGGCAATGGCTGGAATTATACCTATTTTTCTGCAGGATTGGAAGAAGAATTGAGCAAAAGGTTGATTAGTCATTGCCTGATTGTAGTTGTATTTTACTGAATTTACGTTATTTCTTCTGAGCGGCACTGTGTGGAAAACCGCTACGCCTTACATTTATTTACCCCTCAAAATTAGTGGCGATGATTATGTAGTCAGCACTTTAGACTTGACTGCAGACTTATTTAACCATCTCAATTTTGGCGATGGATGACAATCCACCGCATTAATTTTGGGAGGTAAATAAAATCGTCAATTTTCTCTGTTTTCTTCTTTCTCGTAAAGAAGAAATCTATCTACTTACGTGGGTGACACCAAATGATTTGACTTTGTTCCCTTATTTAGTAGGATAAGTGTGATTGACTAATAACTCAATCTTCAAGACTATAAAACATACTTAATTGACCGTCCCCTTCCCTAGGGTAGAAAAAGAAACTTTAATCTTTCATCTGGCTAATTCGTCTGGCTGACAAACATTGAAAATAGGGGTTGACAAAGCAAAAAGTTTGAGTGCTGTTTACAGATAACACTCAAACTGGTATTGTCTCTATTAAATAGATCTATAAGCAATGCTTTGCTTAAGGCTTTTACTGACGATAAATATAAGAATAGCTAGTAGCTCATATAATTTTCATCAATAATCAACGGCTACAGAACAATCTCCTCACCTCGTGCGGTGAAGCGAACCTGTTTAATGTTCCATTGAGTATTACTTGTGAGGGTTTTGCGGAGACTACCAAAAAGAGCAAACTGTTCACAGCTAGAAAGAGAAGCTAGTTGTCGCGGTGATTGAGGCGAGATGCGAAAATCTACTGTAGCGGTACCATCTTCGACACTAACGCGATAACTTAATAAATCGAAGTCACCAGAATCTGGTTGTTCTAAAATTTTACTGATGGAATCTTTGATTGCTTCCTTGGCGGGTACTGCTAATTTCTGAGGAATCAGTACTTGACATTGGACATCGCTTGTGTAGACGGTGACGTTAGTGAGAACTGGTTCTGAAACCGCAGATTTAGCTGTCAGTTGAGCGATGCTGGGGGTTTGGCTGACACTGAGGGAAGAGTGGGCTACTTCTTGACTAGATTTACAACTGCTGAGGCTAGAAGCGATCGCTATGGCTATAAATGGGAGAAAATATCTCTGAGTCTTGTGCAACATCTGTTTGTTTTTCTGTATTGCTGGGTTGTGCTATTAAATTCACTCATCTCGGTGTCAATTCCGCATCAATTTATCGATTGGGAGAGGAAATGTTACAGACACCCGTCAAGGGAAAGCAAAGCTACACACTGAGCCAAGACAAGATTATTTTCCCACATTCAATCAGCAGTGCTTGATTCCAAAGTCACATCTTCATAGAGTTCTGCTATTGTGGCTTCAAAGTCAATACTTTTAAGTTCAAATATTTCATCTGATAATGTGTAAATTTGCAAGATCCATATATTTTGGGCGCTACGTCTTAAACATTCAATTCGCTGACGTTTCGTATTAATTAAAACGTATTCTTGTAATGTTTCAATTTGCTGATAATCAGCAAATTTATCACCCCGATCAAAGGCTTCAGTAGAATTAGATAAAACTTCGACAATTAAACAAGGAAATTTTTTATGTCCTGGTGTTTCCTGATCTCGCGCATCGCATGTCACCATGACATCAGGATAGTAATATCGATTGAGCGACTCAATCCGGGCTTTCATGTCAGCGATGTAAACACGACAACCTGTTCCCCGCACATGGCTACGGAGGAGAGTAAACAAATTTCCGGCTGTGGTAACGTGGGGGTCAAGTGCTCCAGCCATGGCGTAGGCGTAACCATCGATGTATTCGTGTTTAATTGAACTTGTTTCCTCCAGTTTGAGGTATTCTTCTGGAGTCAGGTAGTTGGGTTCTGGGGTAGCGACCATAATAATTTGTAGTTCGTAAGTTGTAATTTGTGATTAAAAAATTTAATTTCAGCTAGCGTTATCATGTTAGTTTATTCTAACTTGAAAAGGCAGTAAGTAATTAATCATCTAGACAAAAATAAAACCATTAATTTTCTAGATTAATTATGAACTGTGAATTATTTTTTTACTACTATCCATTGTGTAACAGGTGCCAAGGCTCGCCAACCTAAAAATTTACCAATTGGTTCAGCTTTTTGGATGGCAATTCGCGTGAAATTACCGCCTACTTTTTCATACCATTTAAATAAAGTTTGTTCACCTTCTATGGTGACAACATTAGCAACTATACGCCCGCCAATTGGTAATGCTGACCAACAAATATCAAATAATTCATGGGCTGTAACTCCACCACCAATAAAGATAGCATTGGGTGTGGGTAGGTTTTTGAGAGCGGTTGGTGCTTGACCGGCGATGATTTGTAAGTTGGGGACACCTAAAGCTGCGGCGTTGTCGGCTATGTAATGTAATCTTGTGGTGTTTTGTTCAATAGCGATCGCCCGACATCTCGGATGAGTCCGCATCCATTCTATAGATATGGAACCACAGCCGGCGCCAACATCCCACAGCAACTCTCCTGGTGTGGGTGCGAGGGTAGATAAGGTCATAGCCCTGACTTCCCGTTTGGTGAGCTGTCCATCGTGGTTGTAGGCATCGTCTGGTAGTCCTGGTAGCCTGGATAGTGGAGTTATTGCGGCATCGGCGATACAATGAACTGCGATCGCATTTAAAGCCGCAATTTGGGTTTCCATCCCCGCTGCAGCTTTACTGACAATAATTCTTTCTTGAACTCCTCCCATCCGTTCCAATACAGTCATCTCGCTATCACCAAAACCTCGCTTTGTCAAGATTTCAGCTACAAGCTGCGGCGTATCTTTCCCCGCACTGAGAATCAATAATCGCGCTCCAGGATAGATATAAGATTGCAACACAGAAGCTGGACGACCACACAAACTTAAGGTTTCCACTGCACTTAAAGACCATCCTAATCTGGCACAGGCGAGACTAAAAGTTGACGGTGCGGGAATAATTGTCATTTCGGAAATAGGAATCCGCTGTGTGAGGGTGTCACCAACTCCGTAACACAAAGGATCACCACTGGCGAGAATGCAGACATGCTGACCGCGACGCTGGATAATCTCTTCAACAGAGTGGCTAAAGGGAGATTTCCAGGCTATTTGCAAACGAGAGTCATTTGCTCTTAACATTGCCAAATGGCGATCGCCTCCCATGATCACCTCAGCTTGCTCAACCAGAGAACGGGCGATCGCACTTAACCCCTGTAATCCGTCCTCACCAATACCGATAATCGAGAGCCATTTCTGTGTCATATCCTAATAAATCGGTGAAGAGTGCGATCGCCTATATATTCTCATACAAGATGAAGTGCATTGGCGCAGCCCAACCCAGATATCTCCTTTTAGATTTAAAGCCATATTTTATGTGATATCATATATGGTACTATTACTCGATGAGCAAACTCAAAAAATTAGTGGAGGAATTTCTCAAACAGCCTCCAGAAGTGCGATTTCAGGACGTATACTATTTGTTGACAGCTTTTGGCTTTGAAGAAAAAAGGTCTAAAGGTAGCCATCATAGTTTTCGAGACTCTCAAGGTAGAACTATTACCGTACCTAAAACTGGGGGACAAAAAGTCAAAGGTGTTTATGTACAACGAATAATTGAACTATTAAATTTACAAGAGTGGATTGATGAAGACGCTAAACCAGAAGAACAAGGAGATTGAGAAACAGTCCCTAGAATATTATTTAAATCTTCAATATCCTGTAACACTTTACCCCGATCCAGAGAGGGGATATGTAGCTCAAATTAAAGACTTACCTGGATGTCTGACTCAAGGTGAAACCCTAGAACAGACAATTGCTAATATTAATGAAGCTAGGGAATTGTGGATTGAGACAGCTTATGAAGCTGGTGACGACATTCCCTTACCTATTAATGATGATAGCTACAGTGGTAAATTGCTGGTGAGAATGCCAAAATCTTTACATCGTCGTTTATCTGAGACTGCTGAACAAGAAGGTGTTAGTTTAAATCAGTATATTGTGTCTTTGTTGAGTGCAGTTACTTAATCAAAATCGAGAGCAAATTCGGAAAACAATTCTTGACCAATGATTACCTATCAGAGACGCTACGCAAACATCAATTAACTTTATGGGCAATTACAAATAGATAATCACCTTGATTATGTTCCTATTTTTTGATGATATTGGTAATCATTCCTGATTCAATGCCGACTGCTAGCTTTTGACACCTTGTTGTAATTTCATCTGGAGAAGCGAGCAACGAAAAAGTAGAAATTCCACAGCAGACATTAGCATTTTATAATTCTCAGTGATGTTTGGCACTGTAGAGAAAAAAGTCTTGCAAGTTTTCAGGAACAAAATCAAAATAAGGTACGATATCTACTTTGTGAAAATCTAACCGATTGAGGGCATAGTATCAAATGAATTCAAAATATATAAAGTCAGCAAAACTAGAGGCTTTTCTTATGTTAAATTACTAAAGCTTGGAGTTGGGAAACTCCGGTGAAATTCCGGGACTGTGCCGCAGCTGTAAAGGGATTACCCAAGTCAGAACGCCAACACTCATGCCGTCCGCAACACACATTTACTATCTACTCTCTGCGTCGCACAGGGAAGGAGTTACAGCTTTGCTATCTCAAATTTCGCCTTGTCCTGGATTGTTTTATCCTACACCCGCCCAAGACGGTTTATTGTATCGCATTAGAATACCAGGCGGAATGCTCAATAGTCAACAATTGAGAGCGATCGCCAACATCGCTGATCAATACGGTGGCAATTATGCCGATGTGACAAATCGCGCTAACCTACAAATTCGGGAACTTTCCCAAGATATTCATAAAGAAGTTCTGAAAAGCTTACAGGATTTAGGTTTAGCCGCCAGGAATCCGGCTGTAGACCATATCCGTAATATTATGACCAGCCCGACTGCAAGTATCGATTTATACGAATTAATCGACACACGTCCCTTTGTTCAAGGTTGGGAAAATTACATCACAGCCCATCCCGAACTTTCAAGGTTGTCAGCAAAATTTAGCGTTTGCTTTGATGGCGGCGGGATAGTTTCAGTGTGCGATGCCGGCAGCGGGCAAAGCCAGCGCCTCAATGATATCACCCTGGCTGCAGTCTTGGTCGATGGTCAAGTTTACTTTCGCTTGCATCTGAGTGTCGGTGCTGGAGGAGAACCACCAAGGGATACAGGAATTTTATTGCCAACAAAACGATATTTGCCAGTTTTGGCAGCTTTAACTGATATCTACTTAGAGCATACCGACATTACCAGTAAACGCAAGCTCCGGTTGAGAGACTTACTCAACACTTTAGGTTCTGACAATTATCTTCAACAAGTCCAGCAGCGCTTACCTTTTTCCCTGTTTGTTCATCAGCAACGCCAAGACTTGACATATCACGTCTCTACAAAAAATTATCAACACATCGGCATCCATCCGCAACGCCAAGCCGATTTATTTTATATTGGCGTAGTTTTGCCCCTCGGTCGCTTAGAAACTTTCCAGATGCGGGGTTTAGCTAATTTAGCCGCCAAATACGGAAGTGCTAATCTCCGACTCACCCCTTGGCAAAATTTGCTAATTACCGATATTCCCCAACAATGGGTTGCTGATGTCAAAAGAGAAATAGCCGCCTTAGGGTTAGATTGTTCACCCCGCAATATAAACAGTGCATTAGTCGCCTGTTCTGGTAACACAGGTTGTGCCGCTTCGGCAACTGACACCAAAAGTGACGCCCTAGCATTAGCAGAGTATATCAGCACACATGTCACCCTCAATCACCCAATTAATATCCATCTCAGCGGCTGTAGCAAATCCTGCGCCCAACATAGCCAAAGCGAAATTACCCTGCTTGGTGTGACTCATCACAATAACACTGGCTATCGCGTCTATGTAGGTGATGGCGAAAGCAACCAACAATTTGGTCGAGAACTCTACCCAGCAGTAACTACAGCAGAATTACCCAAATTGCTAGAGCAAATGCTACAGGTGTATCAACGCCAACGTATTGATCCACATGAAACCTTCAGAGAATTTACCAATCGACATGCGATCGCCCAATTAAAGCACCTATTCACCCTATCAACTCTGACAGCAATTTTCATCTTTCTTCCTTTGCGCCTTTGCGCCTTTGCGTGAGAAAAATCCCTACCATCAACAACGCCAAAATCCAAAATTGAATGCCAGACTACATCCGAGACGCCGACGAAATCTACCGTCATTCCTTCGCCATCATCCGCTCAGAAGCCAACCTCAATCTGTTACCTCCAGATGTAGCAAAAGTTGCAGTTAGATTAATTCATGCCTGTGGAATGACGGATATTGTGAACGACATAGGATATTCCCCCACAGCCGTGCAATCAGCACGAGCCGCACTAGCAGACGGCGCACCGATTTTGTGCGATTGTCGCATGGTTGCCGACGGAGTGACAAGGCGGCGCTTGCCTGCAAATAACCAAGTTATCTGTACCCTCAACGAACCAGAAACAGCAGAACTTGCTCAACGTCTGGGAACGACTAGATCAGCCGCCGCCCTAGAATTATGGCAACCCCACCTAGACAGAGCAGTAATCGCCATTGGTAACGCTCCTACCGCCCTGTTTCGCCTCTTAGAAATGCTGGATACAGTGACCACAAAACCAGCAATCATCTTAGGCTTTCCCGTCGGCTTTGTCGGTGCAGCCGAGTCCAAAGCCGCACTAGCAGCAGACAGCCGCAATGTACCATTTTTAACTTTACACGGTCGGCGTGGTGGTAGTGCGATCGCTGCCGCCGCCGTTAATGCTCTAGCCACGGAGGCAGAATGAGTATCAAAACCAAAGGTCGGCTTTATGGAATTGGTGTTGGGCCAGGCGACCCAGAACTATTAACCTTGAAAGCCCTGCGGCTGTTGCAAGCAGCACCTGTAGTCGCCTATCAATCAGCCACAAATCGGGAGAGTGTAGCTAGGGCGATTGTGGCTCCATATCTCACAGGTAATCAAATTGAAGTTCCCTTTCATCTTCCCCGCGCCCTAGAACCAGAAACAGCCGAGGCTATCTACGACAGAGAAGTTGCACCCATCGCCGAACATCTCGCCGCTGGGCGAGACGTAGTTGTGTTGTGCGAAGGTGATCCGTTTTTCTACGGTTCATTTATGTACGTTTTCACACGCTTATCTGAGCAGTATGAAACAGAAGTTGTCCCCGGCGTTTCCTCCCTCATGGCTTGTCCCGTAGCATTGGGCGTACCCTTCACCTACTACAACGATATCCTTACCGTGCTACCCGCCCCAATGCCTGCAGAAGCCTTAACCACACAACTATTAACAACCGACGCCGCCGCAATTATCAAACTAGGGCGTCACTTCACCAAAGTCCGAGATATTCTGCATCAACTAGGATTAGCATCCCGTGCGAGATACATTGAACGGGCGACAACCGCACGCCAACGCATCGTATCCCTCGATGAAGTTGACCCTGCAGAAGTGCCCTATTTTTCCATGATTATTATTCCAACTAAAATGCGACTTTAGAAATACGGTAAAAGCGAGGGATTTCAAGATTTTGATTCAGGTTTGCACAAGTTAGTGTACGAATATGTCAAGAAAATCCAAGATTTTTATTTATCTGCGGGTGGCGTCAGTCCTGAAATTAAGAACCTTATATTAGGACTAGTATTTGATTTGCGAACAAAATTAGGTATGGTAGTGGCGTGACAACGCTAAAATGTTGCACTCTTATTTTTATTTTTGTAGGGTGCGTTAACGAAGTAACGCACCGTCTTGACCTATGCAGGCGGTGCGTTGCACTACGCGACAACGCACCCTACTAATGCACTATTTAAGGCTAGACACGCCACTACATATCTTTTCAAAAATCAAACCGGATTCGTATATATTATTGCTCAGGAAGTACACCCGTAGGGGCACAACATGTTGTGCTCCTACAACTTGCGACACAATTTTGTACCGCAAGAGAAAGAATTAGAGAAAAAATTTGTGTGCATCTGTGGTTTGATGTGAAAGATATCAACTGTTGTCAGATATCTATTAATTAACAGCCACAAGTTTCATGATCACCAAGATTGCACCCGCCATTGTAGTATTAAGTCAAAACAGCGTAACACTCGCCCGCCAAATCATCAGCGTCTTTCCTGGGGGGACTGTCTACGGTTTGGCGGGGCGCACATCTGCAGTTGATGTCAGCTTCACCAACTTTGGCGAAACGTTGCGAGAGTTGTTCGCACAGCGAACGCCCGTAATAGGTATTTGCGCCGCCGGAATTTTAATTAGAACCCTAGCCCCGCTACTTTCAGATAAACGCCAAGAACCGCCACTGATAGCTGTAGCTGAAGATGGTAGCGCGGTTATTCCTCTGTTGGGTGGACTCAATGGAGTCAACGATTTAGCCCGTCGCATTGCTGAGGTTCTGAACGTACAAGCAGCCATCACAACTACAGGCGATATCCGCTTGGGTACAGCCTTGTTATCACCTCCTCCTGGATACCATTTAGCCAATCCAGAAGATGCGAAAACCTTTATCTCAGATTTGCTCGCAGGGGCGCAGGTGAAAATAGTCGGGACGGCGCCCTGGTTGAGTAATAGTCAACTACCGATTGACCCAAGTGGAGATTTGACCATCGAGGTTACTGAACGTGCGGTGACTTTTCAACCCAATTGCCTTGTTTATCACCCAGCAACCGTAGCAATTGGCATGAGTGGCACTGAGGAAGATAGTACAACAGCGGTGGCGCTAATACAGCAACTGCTGGTAGATGCTGAACTAGCACCAGCATCAGTTGCAGCGATATTTGCCCCCATCACTACCGCTGCTAATCCAGTCATACACGCTGTTGCTAATTCCTTGGGAGTGCCTGCGCGGTTTTTTACCTCAAATCAACTGGAAAGAGATTTATCACAAGGCTACAGCCCTGCAAAAGCCGTAGCTGAAGCAACGATCGCCCAGTCTCCCCAAATAGCGATCGCCTCCCAACCCATCGACCCCAACACCATCGGTCAACCACAGGGGCGATTAGCAATCATCGGTACAGGCCCTGGCGGGTTACAGTGGATGTCACCAGAGGTGAGAGAAATTCTTAAATCGGCAACCGATTTAGTGGGTTATAAAACTTACCTAGATTTAATCGGTGCACTGGGTGATGGTAAGCAACGCCACGAGTCAGATAACCAGGAAGAATTAGCAAGGGCAAAGATAGCGCTGGATTTGGCCGCCGAGGGGCGATATGTTGCAGTGGTATCCTCTGGTGATCCTGGTATCTATGCAATGGCAACTGCAGTCTTCGAGGTAATTGATCGCTATAATCAACCCGCATGGGACAGTGTGGAAATTCATGTAGCACCGGGTATTTCGGCAATGCAAGCAGCCGCAGCAGCTATTGGCGCACCTTTGGGGCATGATTTCTGTGCAATTTCCCTTTCCGATATTTTAAAGCCTTGGTCAATTATTGCCCAACGCATCGCCGCAGCGGCTGCAGCTGATTTCGTCATTGCCTTTTATAATCCTGTTTCCCAAGAACGTACTTGGCAACTGACAGCAGCTAGAGATATCCTATTGCAGCATAGAACGCCAGATACCCCGGTAGTGCTAGGGCGAAATCTCGGTAGAACTGGAGAAAGTGTGAAAGCGATCGCGCTCAGTCAACTAACAGCAGATGTCGCCGACATGCGGACAGTGATTCTCGTCGGTTCCACCAAAACCAGAAGCATTCAGCGCAGTGCTCATCACATCGTTTACACACCACGACGATATACCTAAATCGTTGAATATATGCACTTACCAATTACATGAAACACCCTAGCTAGCCTAAGCGCCCCTAATCCCTAACCTCCACAAAACATACCATCATAAAACGAGAAACGCTATAAAAATAAAATAAAACCCCAGGCTGGAAAATTCCTGGGGTTGTAATACCTGACCACCTTTTTATTTTTAATTCAAAACCCATATAAAAGAACAAATGCTTAAGACAAAAATATCTGAATTTTGTCCAAAAATCATCTCATTAACTATGGCATTTCCCAATTCCATGAGCTACGCAAGTTATCACCTAATCCCATCTAGCAATACCATAAAAAAGTAGAATTGCCATACCTGCAATAGGTAGATAAAAATGTTAACTTTGTTTAAGATTTTCCATATGATGGGCATAAAAACTATTAAATAATCGAATTTAAAAAAGATAAAAATATAGTAATTATGTCCTATTTATTATCATCATAGACTTGATTTATTTGGTTGTAGAGTCAAAAATAAAAGCATCATGATACATACATGATTGTAGCCAATCAAAGTGACAGAAAGCCTAACTTATGTCCGCGCAAGCGGACTTTATTTATATAATCAATAGAAAAAATATTGTCTAATTGACTAAATTTTGTTTGCTGAAAATTTTTTAAGACTTTTCAAGACGTTATATGCTAGATATATTTAGAAACAAATGTAGAGATATTAAATAGAAATATTTATACAGAGATTTCAAAATATCTATTGATTAAAAATATTGCCACAACTTGGAGATACTGCTTTATCATTCGGTTACTGAATTTTGAACAAAAAAATTAGACATAATTCAAGCAATTATGTCTCAAATTTTAATAACTGCAAAATTATCACCAAACACGTAAAGCTTGACACCGAGATAATAGTAATTTTTTTGCAGCACACCATCTGTAAATTATCTCAAAAAAGGTTGTATTATTTTGTAGAAGTAAAAATACTAGACTTAATCGGGAACTTAAATTCTCGCTTTGATTCAAGAGTGAAAGTAAGCGCGCCCAGCAAAAAATTGACGCTAGAGATCGCCCACCCCCCATCAGCCGCCAGCATTTAGTATCACCTAAATTTATCTGAACGCTGATCCGATTTTGGGATTCCTGATGGTCATTTACTTGCCGTGTAAGATTTAATCGGATAATCTGAGCAGTTGGGATCGTTTTCCCTTATAACCAAATGCACAAATTTATACTCAGCCTCCTTTCAACCCCTTTACTTCTCGGCTCCATTCTTTCTATGGGAGTCATGATCAATTCAGCCCAAGCTAACGAACCAGCAAATACTAACATCAGCACAGACCGTTTATCTTGTATCCGCAATAAACATAAAGTTGGTTTAGTATGCGCCAGAGCATCCGTACTGGCTCAGATTCCCAACTATCAGCCTGAAGCAGCACCATCCCCAGATGATGCTCCCATGTTAGAATTCAACGACGAAGAAAGCGATGTGGCAATCAATTTATTTGGCTGCGACTGTCCTGCTTGCATAAACTCTTTACGGGCGATGCGTGGGGCTACTCCTTTGGTTTATTAACAAAATAGAGACGTTGCAATGCAACGTCTCTACATTTTCGGCTGTTTGGCATTAAACACAATTATTTTTAAAACAAATTAGCAGCTACCAGCCCAAGTTATCCATGTATGAGATAAACCAACATGAAGAACTTGATTATTCGTCTCTGATTCAGTGACAGTTGCTCCCGTTAAATCTGCACCAAGAAATTCAGCTTCATTCAGGTTAGTGCAAATTAAATTTGTGTGTCTGAGAATAGCATTAGTTAAATTCGCACCACTCAATTCCGCCTCACTGAGATTTGCTCCTAACAAGTTAGCTAGCGCTAAATTTGCACCCCGCAAATCAGCCCGACAAAGATTTGTTCCCTCTAAATTAGCCCTGATTAAATCGGCGCCAATAAAATTAACTTCACTCAAGTTTGCGTTAGCTAAATTAGCTCCACTCAGGTCTGCGTTAGTGAGATTTGCACGAGTTAAATTACATCCTCTTAAATCAATTCCACTCAAATCGGCTCCACTCAAATCAGCTTCAGCAAAATTTGCACCTTTTAAATCAGTGTTACGCAAATTCACCTGATGCAAAATAGCTCTATTAAAATTCCTTTCTCCTTGTGCATATTGACTCAGGAGCTTTTTACTGTCCATATTGTCACCTCGCTATGTCTACAGATGAAAGGGAACAGGGAACAGGGAACAGGGAACAGGGAACAGGGAAAACTAAGCCGCCCACGAGGGGACGAGGTTTCAACCTACCCTGTGAGATGAGGATTTTTTCGCCCACAAGGGACGAGGCTTTAAACCTTTACCTCTTTTCATAAACTTTTAATTTAATTTTGCTATATTTTTGGGGATTACTAACAGTTACTTAACGGAAATATACGTCTTGAGTGAAAACTCAACTCCAGAATTAATCAGTTTTAAATATCAACTCATTTTTTAAAACTTCACCGAGCGATCGCTCGATAATTTGACTGACTAATTGATTTCCCGCAAAATTGAGGTGAATATGGTCATGGTAGAGAGCTTGCGGGTTTTTGGTAGAGTTAAAAATTGGCAATATATCTAGATAAACAATTTGTTGAGTTTGAGTAAAATCAATCAAACGCTGACGGGCTGTAATTTCGTAATCACGGGGGCCCGGTTCACCCAGTTCCCGCAGCAAGGGAGTCATCACTAACAGCAATTGGCTGGAAAATTGACGAGTTAAAGTGTGGATTTGGCTGATAGCGGCTAAATTCTTCCCGACACGATCGCCTGTTTCATTTTGCAGTGCTATCATTTCTGGAATCGGCTTTTGCTTGTAGAGATAGCGTTGCACAACTTCCACCAGTGCCAATAGAGGTTTATGATCTGGATAATTGCGATCGCGTCCTACTGGTAAAGAAGTAGGCGTCACTGCAAATAAATCATCAGTATTAATTAATAGCACTACCACCTGGGCATGAAAATTACCAAACCTTTGTAAATAGGCGAGTTCATTTCTAGGCCCCCAGGAATTAGCTGAAGCATTTAATACTTCTATTTTGCGATAATTACCAATATTTACTGAATTTCCAGAATTGGTAATTAAACTAGAAATCGTCCGAGCCTGATCCGTCCACCAGCCGCCATTAGCGATAGAATCGCCTAAAATCAACACCCGCAGCGTCGAATCCGGGAGTGTAGGCTCAATAGCCGGACTCCGCATCGAATAGGCATTAATTTCAATACGATTACCAAAGCGCCGAGTCCGCTGATTAGGAGCCAGCAAATAACCAATCTGTGCATCAGGAACATAAATCAAAGGATTGCCAAAACCAAATAGCGATCGCAATCCTACCTCCAGCACCACCAACAATCCCACAACCACCGCCAAAATTATTAACACCTGTCCGCACCCCCTACTCATAACTAGCGCCCAAGGGAATAAAGCAACAAATTATACTTTATTTTTAAAGAAAACTAATACCGTTTCACTTTTCTCGCTCCCCCTGCTCCCTCTGCTCCCCCTATCCCGTCTTCCAAACCTTAAACAAAAGAATAATAGTAATTTAACTTTATCTATAAACAGAAAGACTACAATCAAGACGGACAAAATACCTCTGTAACCAAGGAAGATTACAAAATTATGTCCGACTTAAATCGCGGAATTATGAAGTTCAAGGGTGCTGATTCCCCTAAAGCAGTCACTATCTCTACCGTGTTGCTGTTGGGATCGATTGCTGCTCTGATCATTTGGGCGCTACAAGCTGCCTATGCGCTAAACTAAAAATTATTAGCTTTAGTAATTAGCATCTAAGAAGGACACTAGCAAACACGGCTCCCGTCTTAGCTGGCTGTCCTTCACTCAACTACTAGCCCTGGCCAAAATCCCGCAAACTTTTGCAACCATGCTCCACTAGAAAAAGTGCCCGAAAAACAATTTATAAAATTCCAGAAAGATTTTAGATTTGAAATTTGAGATGCCCGATGCAAGATGCAAAATAAATCTAAAATCCAAAATCCGCAATGTTTGAACTCTGGGGTGCTTTAATTATATTGATTGGTTGTCCTCTGTTGGGCACATTACCGCTAATTGCCTGGATCACTCGCGCCCTCAAGGGCAGACAATTAGCGAAAGTAGGCACAGGAAACGTCAGCGTATCCGCTGCTTTTTATCATGGCGGACGAGTCGTAGGTATCCTCGCGGTCTTGTCGGAAGCTTTGAAAGGGATTGTCGCCGTTTTCATCGCTCGTGCTTTTTTTGGCGAAGGGTCAACCTGGGAACTAGTAGCCTTAATAGCCTTAGTTGTGGGTAGATATTCCATTGGTAGAGGAGCAGGTACAACCAACGTTGTCTGGGGATTTTTAGTCCATGATCCATTAGTAGCAGGATTTACAGCTTTATTGGCAGCTACTAGCTTTATCCTCCTGCGTTCTCGAAAACTAGTGCAATACGGCGTGTTAATTTTATTACCTTTATTTGAGGTAATACTACACGCCGAAGACGTTCCCCGAATTATGGCCGTTATTGCCCTTGTTAGCTTATTAGGTTGGATTTATAGTCAAATTCCCGATGATTTGAGCCTTCCCACCCAAGGTGCAGAAACAGGATCGCAAGGGATGTTAGAATTTTGGCGCGGTGATCAAGCAATCTTATCTTTAGATAGTCAATTGGATGCTGGCGTAGTTGGACAAAAAGCAGCCACCTTATCAGAAATTCAGCGTTGGGGCTATTCAGTACCGAAAGGCTGGGTACTAGCGTCGGTGAATAACCCGGAAGCAGTGCTGAAATTTTTTCAACCATCAGCACTATCTCCCCTAGTAGTCCGTTCCTCCGCTATCGGCGAAGACTCCGAACAAGCCTCAGCAGCTGGACAGTATGAGACAGTATTGAATGTCACTAACCATGAAGCTTTACAAGCAGCGATCGCCCAAGTTTATAGTTCCTATTATCATCCCACTGCTGTGCAATATCGCCGCGATCGCGGTTCCCCAGAAGCAGCAATGGCGGTACTCATTCAACAACAAGTCCAAGGTGTTTATTCTGGTGTCGCTTTCAGCCGCGACCCCATCACCCAACAAAGCGATATTGTTGTGATTGAAGCCTTACCCGGTAGCGCCACTCAAGTTGTTTCGGGGAGAGTGACACCAGAACAATATCGCGCCTTTGTCACCGAAGCCGAAAACTCCTCCATTCAACTAGAAGGAACAGGACAAGTACCACCAGCACTCGTCAAACAAGTCGCCTACTTAGCCCGGAGCATCGAAAAACGATATCATGGCATTCCCCAAGATATTGAATGGAGTTACGACGGACAAAATCTCTGGGTATTACAAGCTAGACCCATCACCACCTTACTTCCCATCTGGACAAGGAAAATCGCCGCCGAAGTCATCCCCGGTGTGATTCATCCCCTCACTTGGTCAATTAACCGTCCCCTCACCTGTGGCGTTTGGGGAGACATTTTCACTATAGTATTAGGCGAACGCGCCCTCGGCTTAGACTTCACAGCCACCGCCACACTCCATAACTCCAGAGCCTACTTTAATGCATCCCTCCTGGGAGATATTTTTCTTCGCATGGGCTTACCACCAGAAAGTTTAGAGTTTCTCACCAGAGGTGCAAAATTAAGCCGACCACCCCTAAAGTCTACCTGGGAAAACCTCCCAGGATTAATGCGGTTGCTGAAGCGAGAATTACGGTTAGACGAAGATTTTAAGCGAGATTATTATCAATTATTTGTCCCTGGATTGTCGCAATTAGCCACAGAACCCATCGACCAGCTACAACCAGTCCAGATATTAGCCAGAATTGACTTGATTTTAGAGTTATTGCATCGCGGCACATATTACAGCATTTTTGCGCCCTTGAGTGCAGCCCTCAGACAAGCAATTTTCCGGGTGAAGGACAAAAATTTAGACAACAGCATCACACCAGAAGTAGCAGTATTGCGATCGCTCAATGCCTTAGCCGCAGATACCAAACAAATATTACCAGATTTAGAACCAGAGATAGTATTTGAGCAATTAGCGCAAACTCCAGCCGGCGAGAAAATTTTATTTGATTTCTCTGAATTACTCCAAGATTACGGTTATTTGAGTGAAGTCGGGACAGATATCGCCGTTCCCACCTGGAAAGAACACCCCCAATACCTCAAACAATTGTTTGTCCAGCTATTACAAAGAGACCCACAACCAGCAGTGACTA